>NZ_WWIA01000314.1 GCF_009870065.1 Streptomyces sp. SID5785
CCGCTTCCTGCCCGACAAGGCCATCGACCTCATGGACCAGGCGGGCGCCCGGGTCAGGCTGCGCAGCGCGAGCCGGTCGACCGAGATCGTGGGCCGCGAGGACCGGATCGCCCGACTGTCCCGGGAGAAGGACCAGGCGATCGCCGCCGAGGACTACGACCGGGCCTCCGCGCTCAAACGGGAGATCGCCGAGGTCGAGGGCGAGCTCGCCGGGATCGAGGAGCGCCGCGAGGGCGTCGTCTCCGTCACGGCGTCCGACATCGCCGACATCGTGTCGCGGCGCACCGGCATCCCGGTCTCGCAGCTCACCGCGTCGGAGAAGGAGAAGCTGCTCCGGCTCGAGGACGAGATGCACGACCGGATCGTGGGCCAGGACGAGGCGGTCACGGCCGTCTCGGAGGCCGTCCGCCGCAACCGCGCGGGCATGGGCGACCCGAACCGCCCGGTCGGCTCCTTCCTCTTCCTCGGCCCGACCGGCGTCGGCAAGACGGAGCTGGCCAAGACGCTCGCCGCGCTGCTGTTCGGCGACGAGAACCGCATGGTCCGCTTCGACATGAGCGAGTTCCAGGAGAAGCACACGGTCGCCCGGCTGGTCGGCGCCCCGCCCGGATACGTCGGCTACGACGAGGCGGGCCAGCTCACCGAGAAGGTCCGGCGCCAGCCCTACAGCGTCGTCCTCTTCGACGAGATCGAGAAGGCCCACCCCGACGTCTTCAACACGCTGCTGCAGATCCTCGACGACGGCCGGCTGACCGACTCGCAGGGCCGCACCGTCGACTTCCGGCACTGCGTCGTGATCATGACGTCCAACATCGGCGCGCACCGCATCCTGTCCCACGAGGGCGACGCCGCCGACCTCAAGGACGAGCTCATGGACGAGCTGCGCACCCGCTTCCTGCCCGAGTTCCTCAACCGGATCGACGACATCATCGTCTTCCACAGCCTCACCGAGGACGACCTCGGGCAGATCCTCGGCCACCTGCTGGCCCTCAGCGAGCACCGGGTGCACGCCCAGGGCATGAAGCTGGAGGTCACCGAGGCCGCCCGCAAGCTGCTGATCGCCCATGGTCACCAGCCCGAGTTCGGCGCCCGCCCGCTGCGCCGCACCATCCAGTCCGAGCTCGACAACCGCATCGCGTCGCTGCTCCTGAGCGGCGACGCGGAGCCCGGCGACACGATCGTCGCCGACGTCCTGAACGACACGCTGCACTGCACGGTCCGCAAGGGCGAGCCGCCGGCCGGCGACGACGCGCAGGACACCCAGGACACCCAGGACACCCAGGACACCGGCGGCGAAGCCGCCCCGGACACCGGGGAACCGGCCTGAGCCACGGCCCGCGCCGCACCGCCCGCACCCGAGGAGGAGCCATGTCCGGCCACCACAAGTCCAACAGCGAGGTCGAGGGCGACCCGGACCGCGACCACGGCCGGGGACTGCCGCGGCGCCCCGACAGCGAGCGCCTGGAGCGCCGTACCGAGGAGGACCGCCGCGCCGCGGGCCTCCCGGCCGAGCCGTCCGGGGACCGCTGACACCCATGCCGGCACAGCCACGCCCCCGCGGGGCGGAGAGGAAGACCGCCGTGAACGCCTCCCAGGCCGGTCAGGAGGGGACGGAACCCCGCGTGGGCCCCGTCCCCGAGGGGGAACCGGAATTCCACCCGTACCACCATCCCGCCGCCGGCTGGGGGGCCGCCAAGAGCGTCACGCGGTTCATGGCCCGTGAACGCGCGCTCGACGGGCCGCGCGCCGTCCTGCGGATGAACCACGAGAACGGCGGCTTCGACTGCCCCGGATGCGCCTGGCCCGACGACCTCAAGGGCCTCAGGCTCGACATCTGCGAGAACGGGATCAAGCACGTCACCTGGGAGATGACCCCGAAACGGGTCGGCAGGGACTTCTTCGCCGCGCACTCCGTGAGCGAGCTGTCCGAGTGGACCGACCACGCGCTGGAGGACCAGGGCCGGCTGACCGAACCGATGGTCTACGACCCGGACACCGACCACTACGTCCCGATCAGCTGGCGCGACGCGTTCGAGCTCGTCGGCAGCACCCTGCGGGGCCTGGACCAACCCGGCCGGGCCGCCTTCTACACCTCGGGCCGGCTCGGCAACGAGGCCACGTTCCTCTACCAGCTCTGGGCGCGCGAGCTCGGCACCAACAACCTGCCGGACTGCTCCAACATGTGCCACGAGGCCAGCGGCCGCGCGCTCCAGGCCGCGCTCGGCACCGGCAAGGGAACCTGCGACCTGAAGGACTGGGAGAGCACCGACGCCCTGTTCATCATGGGCGTCAACGCCGCGTCGAACGCGCCGCGCATGCTCACCGCCCTCGCCGAGGCCTACCACCGCGGCGCCCAGATCGTGCACGTCAACCCGCTCGTCGAGGCGGCCGCGACCCGCACGATCATCCCGCACGACTTCACGGACATGGCGCTCAACAAGTCGACCCGCACCAGCACCCTCAACCTCCAGGTGCGCATCGGCGGCGACATGGCCTTCCTGCGCGGTCTCGCCAAGGCCGTCCTCGACCACGCGCGGACCGATCCCAAGGCGCTCGACCAGGAGTTCATCGACCGGCACACCACCGGGTTCGAGGAGTACCGGGACCTGTGCGCGCGCACGCCCTGGGAGGAGATCGAGCGCCAGTCGGGACTGTCCCGGGACGCGATCCTCAAGGCCGCACGCGTCTACGGCGAGGCCGACCGCAGCATCATCAGCTGGTGCCTCGGCGTCACCCAGCACGAACACGGCGTCGACACCGTCCGCGAGATCGTCAACGTCCTGCTGCTGCGCGGCAACCTCGGCCGCGAGGGCGCGGGCCCCTCGCCCGTGCGCGGCCACAGCAACGTGCAGGGCAACCGCACCTGCGGCATCGACCACCGGCCCGCTCCGGCCTTCCTCGACCGGCTCGCCGAGGTCTGCGCGATCGACCCGCCGCGCGAGCACGGCCTCGACACCGTCCACACCATCAAGGCCATGGCCGCGGGCGACGTGACGGTCTTCGTCGGGATGGGCGGCAACTTCGCACTCGCCGCGCCCGACACCCCGTACACGTACGCGGCGCTGCGCAACTGCGAGCTGACCGTGCAGGTCAGCACCAAACTCAACCGCAGCCATGTCGTCCACGGCCGCGCGGCGCTCATCCTGCCCTGCCTCGGCCGCACCGAGAAGGACCAGCAGCGCGGCGGCCTCCAGAGCACCTCCGTCGAGGACTCGATGAGCATGGTGCACCTGTCCGTCGGCATGAAGCGCCCCGCCTCCCGGCACCTGCTGTCCGAGCCCGCCATCATCGCCGGGATGGCCCGCGCCTCGCTCCCCGACAGCGGGACGCCGTGGGACTGGTACGTCGAGGACTACGACCGGATCCGCGACACGATGGCGCAGGTGCTCGACGGGTTCGAGGACTGCAACCGGCGCGTGCGCCTCCCGCTCGGCTTCCGGATCAAGCAGCCCGCGCGCGAGCTGGTGTTCCTCACCGAGTCGGGCCGCGCCGAGTTCTCCGCCGCGCCGCTGCCCGACGTGGTCCCCGCCACCGGCACCCTCGCCCTCGGCACGATGCGCTCGCACGACCAGTGGAACACCACGATCTACTCCGACGACGACCGCTACCGCGGCATCAAGAACCTGCGCACGCTCGTCTTCATGAACGAGGACGACATGCGCGAGCGCGGCATCGCCGAGATGGACCCGGTCGACATCACCAGCACCGCCAGGGACGGCAGCACCCGCAGCCTGAACGGCTATCTGGCCATCCCGTACGACATGCCCCGCGGCTGCGCGGCCGGCTACATGCCCGAGATGAACGTGCTGTGCGCTCTGGACGACTACAGCGCCCAGAGCGACCAGCCGATCATGAAACACGTGAAGGTGACCGTCGAGGCGGTGGGCTGAGCGCCCGGGGAGCGGACCGCTGCGGTCAGGCCGTGCCGTCCTCGACGGCGCGGCGCAGGGCGGGCAGCAGGGCGTCCAGGTCCTGGCCGGTGCGGAAGGCGATCACGGTGGTGCCCGTGCCGGGCGCCGCGCCGGGGCCCGGCGTCGGGAACAGCGCCAGGACCTCGCGCATCGCCTCGTCCATCTCGGTCACCGGATCGGCGGACTCGCCCCGCAGCCAGCGGCGCAGCACGTGGTTGTGCGCCGCCACGACGTTCGCCGCCATCAGCTCGGCCCGCAGCGAGGCCGACTCGGTCGGGTCGCCCATCCAGTCCGCGATGAACTCGCGGAACAGCCGCTGGTAGCGGGCCACACTCGCGATCTCCCGGTCCCGCAACGCCGAGACCTTGCTGGTCAGTCCGTACCGCCGGCGTGCGAGCGCGCCCTCGTCCAGGTAGTGCAGCAGGACCAGGCGCACCGCGTCCGAGACCGCGACGAGCGCGGTCGAGCTGTTCGACGTGTTCAGGCGGTCCCGGATCAGGTCGAGCAGCCGGTCGTGGTCCGGGAAGATGACCTCTTCCTTGGAGCGGTAGTGCCGGAAGAACGTCGTGCGCCCGACCCCGGCGCGCTCGGCGATCTCGTCGACGGTCGTCTGCTCGTAGCCGCGCTCGTCGAAGAGGGCGAACGCGGCGTCGGCCAGGCGGGACCGTGCGGATGGCTTGCTCATGATCGCTCATCCTCCCCTGTGTCGGGCGTCTCTGTCTCGGCAGGTGGGGGCCACTTGCCCCATGGGATGGTACTGAGTACCGTCAAGGCGATATCGAGTACCGAGGAGGTGGGCGCTTTGCCGTCGACACCTTCTGCTCCGGGCCCGCCCCACCCGTGACAGGAGCCGGGCACCCACTGACTCTGGAGTACGACTCATGGCTCTTACCTTTGCCACGCCGCACCGGCACCCGGTCCTCGCCGACCGGGTGCTGCCCGGATCGGCCACCCGCACCGCGCTCCTGGTGGCGCTCGGCACCGGCCTGACCGCCGTTGCCGCGCAGATCGCCGTGCCGATCCCGGGCTCCCCGGTGCCCGTCACCGGCCAGTCCTTCGCCGTGCTGCTCACCGCGGCCGCGCTCGGCCCGGCCCGCGCCGTCGCCGCCCAGGCCCTGCTGCTGCTCCTCGGTGTCGCGGGCCTGCCCGTGTTCTCGCAGGGCGGCAGCGGCGTCGACGTCGTCTTCGGCGCCACCGGCGGTTACCTGATCGGCTTCCTGATCGCCGCAGCCCTCGTCGGCCAGGGCGCGCGCCTCGGCGCCGACCGCTCCCCGTGGCGGGCCCTGCCGATGTACGCCCTGGCGACCCTCGCCATCTACGCGGCGGGCACGACCTGGCTGGCTCTCAGCACCGGCATGTCGGCCTCCGCGGCGATCGCGGCCGGCGTGGTGCCGTTCCTCTTCGGCGACGCCCTCAAGGCCGCCCTCGCCGCCGGGCTGCTCCCGG
>NZ_WWIA01000315.1 GCF_009870065.1 Streptomyces sp. SID5785
CCGCAGGCCCGCGCGCTCACGGAGCACCGCACCCCGCTGCGCGGCATCCGCGGCGCCGTCGCCGACAAGCTCGCGCGCAGCCGGCGCGAGATCCCGGACGCGACCTGCTGGGTGGACGCGGACGCGACGGAACTGATGCGCACCCGCGCGGTGATGAACGGGGCGACGGGTCCCTCCGCGGGCCCGAAGGTCTCGGTGCTCGCCCTGCTGGCCCGCATCTGCACGGCCGCCCTCGCCCGCTACCCGGAGCTCAACGCGACCGTGGACACCGAGCGCCGCGAGATCGTCCGGCTCGACGAGGTCCACCTGGGCTTCGCCGCACAGACCGAGCGCGGCCTCGTCGTGCCCGTCGTCCGCGACGCGCACACGCGGGGCGCGGAGGCCCTGAGCGCGGAGTTCGGGCGGCTCACGGACGCGGCCCGGGTGGGGACGCTCACACCGGGCGACCTGACGGGCGGCACGTTCACGCTGAACAACTACGGCGTGTTCGGGGTCGACGGCTCGACGCCGATCATCAACCACCCCGAGGCCGCCATGCTCGGCGTCGGCCGGATCACGCCCAAGCCCTGGGTGCACGAGGGCGAGCTGGCGGTCCGTCACGTGGTCCAGCTGTCGCTCACGTTCGACCACCGCGTCTGCGACGGCGGCACGGCGGGCGGCTTCCTGCGGTACGTCGCCGACTGCGTCGAACAGCCGGCGGTGCTGCTGCGGACGCTGTGACGCGATCCGGGCGGGCGGCGCCGGCGGTGTCCGCGGCGGCGTCGGCGCATCCGCCGCCGGTGTCGACGTGGCGGGCCGCTTCTGCCGCGGGCGGAGCGGGCCGGGTCGTGGATCGTGGTGGCCGGCCGTGTCCCCGAGGGTGGCATTGATCGATCCTGCGCCCATACTCGGGGGATGACCGCAACCGCCGGGCCGTCGCCGCACCCGCGTGCCCTCCCCGGGTACGACGCCGTCGTGCTCGCCGGAGGTGCGGCGCGGCGGCTCGGCGGCGCCGACAAGCCCGGTGTCCGGGTCGGCGGACGCCCCCTGCTCGACCGGGTCCTCATGGCCTGCGCCGGCGCCCGCGCCACCGTGGTCGTCGCGGAGCCCCGGCCCACCGGACGCCCCGTCGACTGGGCCCGCGAGGACCCGCCCGGCGGTGGACCGCTCGCCGCGCTCGACGCGGGCGTCAGGGCGCTGCCCGAGGCGGAGCGGGGTGCGGCCGGGAGCGTCGCCGTGCTCTCCGCCGACCTGCCCTTCCTGGCCCCGCGCACCGTGGAGCTGCTGCTGCACGCGCTGACGGACCAGGACGCCGAGGCGGCGCTGCTCACCGACGCCGAGGGACGCGACCAGCCGCTGGTCGCCGTCTACCGCCGGGCCGCACTCGACCGCCTGCTCGGCACCCTCACGGCGGAGCACGGATCGCTCGGCGGCCTGCCGCTGCGTCAGATCACCCGCCGCCTGCGCCTGGTCCGGGTCAGCGACCCGGACGACCCCGTCGCGTCGTTCGACTGCGACACCTGGGACGACATCGCCGCCGCCCGGTCACGTATCAGGGAGCATGGACGCGTGCTTGATGAATGGATCTCCGCAGCCAAGGACGAACTGGGCCTCGACCTGGACGTCGACACCGGCGTCCTGCTCGACCTCGCCCGCGACGCGGCGCACGGCGTCGCCCGCCCCGCCGCACCCCTGACGACGTTCCTCGTCGGGTACGCCGCCGCGCAGGCGGGCGGGGGCCCCGAGGCGGTCGCCGCCGCCGCGGCCAAGGCGGCCGCCCTCGCGAACCGCTGGGCGAGCGAGGCCGAGTCCGGCGACGCCCCGGCGCCGGACGCGGGATGACCGGCCCCGACGGGCGCGCCGCCGCGGCCGACCCGATGGACGGCGACGTCGACGAGGCGCTGGCCCTGGCCAACGCCCACCGCGACAGCCCCTCTCCCGGCGGACCGCACCGCGACCCGGCCCCGTACGGCGGCGCCCGGAACGCCGCCGGAGCGGGCAGCCGGCCGGACCCCTCCCGACAGGGCGGCTCAGGCCACCGCGCCGATGGGTTCCGCGCCGACGAGTCCCGCGCCGCGATGTCCCGGCGCGACGTACCAGGCGCACCCGGCGGACCAGGCGCACCCGGCGGACCGGACGCCCCCGGCGCGTCGGACGCCCCCGGCGGCCACGCCGGTCACGGAGGCCGCGGCGAGCGCCATCGCGCCACG
>NZ_WWIA01000316.1 GCF_009870065.1 Streptomyces sp. SID5785
CGGCGCAGCCGTCCGCCTTCAGGGGCGCGGGGAACTGCGCGGCCAGCCCCCACCGGGCGGAGAGCCGAATTCCCGCGCACCCAGGGTCACCAGTCGATGTCCTCCGGCGGCTCCGGCTCGGCCTCGTCGGAGGGCGCGGGGTCCGGCCCCGCCGGGGAGTCCAGACCCGCCAGAACCCCGAGCACGCCCTCCCCCCACGTCGCGAGCTTCTTCTCCCCGACACCCCCGATGGTGCCCAACTGGGCGACCGACGTGGGCCGCTGAAGAGCGATCTCCCGCAGCGTCGCGTCGTGGAAGATGACGTACGCCGGGACCCCGTTCTCCTTCGCCTGCGCTCCGCGCCAGGCCCGCAGCGCCTCGAACACGGGCACCAGCTCCGCGGGCAGTTCCGCGGCGGCCGCCGCTCCGCCGGACGACTTCGAGCGCCGCGCCCGCGGCGCCGCCACCGGCTTCGCCTCCTTGCGCAGGTGCACCTCCCGCTGCCGCCCGAGCACGGACCCGCTGTCCTCGGTGAGCACCAGCGTCCCGTACTCGCCCTCGACCGCGATCAGCCCCTGTGCCAGCAACTGCCGCACCACGCCCCGCCATTCGACCTCGGCCAGCTCCTCGCCGATGCCGAACACGGACAGCTGGTCGTGGTCGAACTGGATGACCTTCGCGGTGCGCTTGCCGAGCAGGATGTCGATGATCTGGCCCGCGCCGAACTTCTGCCGCCGCTCACGGTCCAGCCGCACCACGGTGGAGAGGATCTTCTGCGCGGCGACCGTGCCGTCCCAGGTCTCCGGCGGGGTCAGGCACGTGTCGCAGTTCCCGCAGGACTCGGGCGCCTCCTGGCCGAAGTACGTCAGCAGCTGGGCGCGGCGGCACCGGGCCGTCTCGCACAGGGCCAGCATCGCGTCCAGGTGCGAGGAGGCCCGGCGGCGGAAGGCCTCGTCGCCCTCGCCCATGTCGATCAGCTTGCGCTGCTGCACGACGTCCTGCAGTCCGTACGCCATCCAGGCCGTGGACGCGAGGCCGTCACGGCCGGCGCGGCCCGTCTCCTGGTAGTACCCCTCGACGGACTTCGGGAGGTCCAGGTGCGCCACGAAACGGACGTCCGGCTTGTCGATGCCCATGCCGAACGCGATGGTCGCGCAGACGACGAGCCCCTCCTCGCGCAGGAACCGCGACTGGTGCGCCGCGCGCGTGCCCGCGTCCAGGCCCGCGTGGTACGGGACGGCCGCCACGCCGTTCTTCGAGAGGTACTCGGCCGTCGCCTCGACCGACTTGCGCGACAGGCAGTACACGATGCCCGCGTCGCCCTCGTGCTCGCTGCGCAGGAACGACAGCAGCTGCTTCTTCGGGTCGGCCTTCGGGACGATGCGGTACTGGATGTTCGGCCGGTCGAAGCTCGCCACGAAGTGCCGGGCGTCCGGCATGCCCAGGCGGTCGGTGATCTCCCGGTGCGTCGCGTGCGTGGCCGTCGCCGTCAGGGCGATGCGCGGCACGTCCGGCCAGCGCTGCCCGAGCACGGACAGCGTCAGGTAGTCCGGCCGGAAGTCGTGGCCCCACTGGGCGACACAGTGCGCCTCGTCGATGGCGAAGACGGAGATCTTGCCGCGTGAGAGCAGGTCGAGCGTCGAGTCCAGGCGGAGCCGCTCCGGCGCCAGGTACAGCAGATCGAGCTCTCCGGCGAGGAACTCGGCCTCGACGGTGCGCCGCTCGTCGAAGTCCTGCGTCGAGTTCACGAACCCCGCGCGGACGCCGAGCGCGCGCAGCGCGTCCACCTGGTCCTGCATCAGCGCGATCAGCGGCGAGACGACGATCCCGGTGCCCGGCCGGACCAGGGCCGGGATCTGGTAGCACAGCGACTTGCCGCCGCCGGTCGGCATCAGGACGACCGCGTCGCCGCCGCCGACCACGTGCTCGATGACCGCCTCCTGCTCCCCGCGGAACGCGTCGTAGCCGAACACGCGGTGGAGCGTGGCGAGGGCCTCGCTCACGCCGGCCTCGCGCTCCGTCACCTCACTCATACCCTCTGTCCCGTCGTCGTCCTCGGCCTCTGCCGTGCCCTCTGCCTCGACCTCTGCCTCGACCTCACCCGCAACGATAGGGGGCCGGACCGACAACCCCCGATGTTGTCCACAGGCCCGGACATGCCGGTGCCCGGCACCCTCTCCCAAGAGTGCCGGGCACGGGAACACACGATCGACGTCGGCGTCAGCGCACGAACGTCCCCGCCTGGCTCGCCAGGTCCAGGAAGTACTGGGGCGCGAGCCCCAGCACGATCGTGACCGCCACACCCACACCGATCGTCGTCATGGTCAGCGGCGAGGGAACGGCCACGGTCGGGCCGTCCGCCTTGGGCTCGCTGAAGAACATGAGGACGATCACGCGGATGTAGAAGAACGCGGCGATCGCGGACGAGAGCACACCGACCACGACCAGCGCACCGGCCCCGCCCTCGGCCGCCGCCTTGAACACCGCGAACTTTCCGGCGAAGCCGGAGGTCAGCGGGATGCCGGCGAAGGCGAGCAGGAAGACCGCGAAGACGGCCGCGACCAGCGGGGAGCGGCGGCCGAGCCCCGCCCACTTCGACAGGTGCGTGGCCTCGCCGCCCGCGTCGCGCACCAGCGTGACGACGGCGAAGGCGCCGATGGTCACGAAGGAGTACGCGGCGAGGTAGAAGAGCACCGACGAGACGCCGTCCGGGCTCGTCGCGATGACACCGGCGAGGATGAAGCCGGCGTGCGCGATCGAGGAGTACGCGAGGAGCCGCTTGATGTCGGTCTGTGTGATGGCGACGATCGCACCGGCGAGCATGGTGACGATCGCCACGCCCCACATGACCGGCCGCCAGTCCCAGCGCATGCCCGGCAGGACCACGTAGAGCAGCCGGAGCAGGGCGCCGAAGGCCGCGACCTTGGTGGCCGCCGCCATGAACCCGGTGACCGGTGTCGGGGCGCCCTGGTAGACGTCCGGGGTCCACATGTGGAAGGGGACGGCGCCGACCTTGAACAGCAGGCCCATGACGACGAGCGCCATGCCGACGAGCAGCAGTGCGTCGTTGCCCATCGTGCCGGCGAGCGCCGGGTCCACCTTCTGGACGGTGCCGTCGACGACGTCGGCGATCGTGGAGTACGAGACGGAGCCCGCGTAGCCGT
>NZ_WWIA01000317.1 GCF_009870065.1 Streptomyces sp. SID5785
ACCGCGCATCGTCATCAACGCGTCGAGCGGCGGGGCCGACTGGGCCGTCACCGCGCGAGGCCCTCTGCACCTCGCGATGGCCGCTGCGCAGTGCGGCGCCCGCATGCTTCAGGTGTCCAGCGACGCCGTGTTCTCCGGTGTGGGCCGGACCCGCTACGACGAGACCTGCCTGCCGGACCCGATCACCCCGTACGGTGCGGCCAAGGCCGCGGCCGAGACCGGGGTCCTCGCGGTGCATCCCGGATCGGTCGTCGTCCGCACGTCGCTGATCATCGGCTACGGCCGCTCCGTGCACGAACGCCTCGTGCACCGGATCGCTGCCGGTGTCGACGACAGGGTTCTGTTCACGGACGACGTCCGCTGCCCCGTTCACGTGTCGGACCTGGCAGCCGCCCTGCTGGAACTGGCGTCGAGCGACCTCACCGGGATCCGACACGTGACAGGCGCCGACGCGTTGAGCCGGCACGAGCTCGGATGCCTCGTCGCCCGCCGGGACGCTCTGGACCCCGCCCGCCTGCCGACAGGCCTGCGTCAGGAGAGTGCTGTGCGTGGTGGCGCCGATGTCCGCCTCGACAGCCGCATCACCCGGCGACGCCTGCACACCGTGATCCGCGGCGCGCGAGAGTTCCTGACGGAACGTTGAACGGCCGTTCCGTACGGCCCGGGCGTGGCGCTCGCGACGGGGAAGTGCCTGACGTCGTCGACGTGGATCCAGGAGGGGAGCAGCGGGACCCCGGGCAGATCTGGTAGGCACGACGCGTGGAGGAACTTGTACGGCTCGGCGATGTCGAGCGGGCCGCGGCTGGTGACGGGCTGGCGGTCTGGGCTGCCCAGGGGCGGGACGACGACCGGCTCGGGCCGGGCGTGCGAGCGTGGCGTCATGGCGGGGCGGTGGCAGTGGCCAGCCCCGACGCGCAGCAGGATCGTCTCGCGATCCGAGGCGACAGGGCGGACGCGGCCGTACTGGTGCAGAGGGTCCTGGAGGAGGTCGGCGCCTCCTGCCGGCTCTTGGGTGAGGCGTCCCTGATCGATGCGCTGGTCCGCCGGTGGTCCGTCCTGGAGGCGGTCCACCATTTCTTCTGGATGGAGACGACCCGCCCCTCCGGTGCTGCCGGTGCGGACACGCGGTGGCTGAACGTCCGTGAACAGAAAGCGGCGACGGCACTGTTCGACCGCTACTTCCCCGACTCCTACGCGCAACCGGGCCGCGCGGGCGTCCGCCGCTGGGCGGGTGTCACCGGTGAGGTCGACGGCGGCGCCGGGACCGAGCCGTTGGCGGTGGCGGCGGATGCCTGGTCCGCAGCCGGATGCGGGTTCATGGGCGGCGTGCTCACCCACCCTGCCGCCCGCGGGCGCGGCCTCGCACGGGCTGTGTCCGGCTTCGTGGTGGACGCCCTCGTGGACCAGTACGGCCGCGCCTCGCTCATGGTGCTCACCCACAACACGCCGGCCGTCGCCACGTACGAACGCCTCGGCATGACCAAGCGTCTCCACCGAGCGGCGCACATCCCGGCCCGACGAGGTCGAGCCACCCCGCACCACGACAGGCCGACGGCGCGCAACGCCCGCGCAGAGTGATCGCCGGTCCCGTGCGGCCGCCGGCCGACCCGACGGGGACGACGACTACGACTCGGCGATCTCCCGCCGCAGTTGGTGCGTGAAGCGGCGCAGCAGGTTCAACGTCTCCCGGAACTCGGCCCGGCGGTCGTCCCGGCCGTCGGTGGGCCGGGTGGTCCAGACCCGGCGCGCGAGGGCAGCGGCGAGCTCGACGGTGGGGTCGGCGCAGAGCAGGTAGAGGGTGGAGCGTGCCTCCTGCATGCGGTTCACCAGTTCGTCGGCGCCGGGACCGTCGTCACCCAGCCGGGTCTCCTTCAGGTGGTCCAGCAGCTGAACCACGGCCGTGTTGAAGGCGGTCCCGGCTTTGAGCTTCTGCTCGCGCAGCCACATGCGGTCCTGCCGGCGCGCGGTGAACCACGAACCGAACACCACCCCCATCAGGCCGATCGCCGCCCCGATGGCTACGGACAGGATGTTCTCCACGGTCAGCCCCTCCCGGCGTCGAGTGACGTCAGGCTACCGAGGCTGTCAGAGGTACGAGCTGTTCGGCGCCGCGCGACCCTGACGGCCTGTCGGGATGGCTGGTCCGCAGCTGCTGCTGGGCGGCCTGTTGGGCTGTCCGGCTGCCGTCGTGTGCGCGGCGGGAGTCCGGGTGTCCGAGCCTGCGGCGGGGACGGCCGGGCCGACGTCGTGCAGGATGGCCCGTTCGGCGGGGGTGGCCTGGCGGATCCAGGCGGGCGCGAGCGCCGCGTACGTGGTGACGTCGTGCCAGTGGCCCTGGGTGTGGAACAGTTCCCGCAGGGTGGACTCGGGGTGCAGTCCGGCCGCGAGCATCACCTGGCGCATCCGCGTGTGGTCCGCGCGGTGCCCCGCCCAGATGCGATGCAGCCCCAAGTGCCCGAACCCGTAGGCCATCAGGAGGCGTCCGGCCTCGTGCCCGTGGCCGCGCACGGGCGCGTCGGGCAGCAGGACCAGGCTCGTGAGCATCGCGTTGCGCCCGTACTCCTCGACGAGCAGGCCCATCGTGCCGACCATGACGTCCAGGCCGGGCGGACAGACGGCCAACGTGTGTTTGCGCCGCGGAAGGACGTAGGGCTGGGCGAGGTGCTGCGCGAACGAGTCCTGGGCCTGGGCGGCGTCCATCCGCTCGACGCCGAGGTACCGGGTCAGCACGCGGTGGGTGTGGATGCGCTCGAACGGTCCGAAGTCGGTGGCGCGCAGCTCGCGCAACCACAGGTGCTCGCCGTGGAGTTCGGGCATACGGCTCACAGGGCTGCTCCCGCGGGGACGAGGCCGTCGGCGGCGACGGCGCCGGCGCCGACGAGTTCCTCCAGGTCGACGTAGTAGCGGCCGGAGGCCACGGGTGCACCGAGCAGGATGCGGCGCGCGGTGTCGGTGACCAGGGCGCCGCCCAGCATCACCCCGCTGGCCAGCTGCGGCCAGCTGGACAAGGTGTGTCCGATCCGGCCGAGGGCGTCCTTCATCGCGGGGCTGAGTTGGGTCTCGTCACAGATGCGGAGCAGGTGAGCCAGGGCGTCCGCCGGTGCGAGGCGCCGGACCTCCTCGGCGGTCAGGTCACCGTCGCGGCCGTGGAACAACGGCCGGTCCGGTTCGAGGTCGAACCGTTCGACGTCCAGCAGACCCCGGTCGTTCGCGTCCATCACCACCGGGACACGCAGACGCCGCGCGTGCTCGCGCGCCGCGGTCTTCACCCAGGGGGTGTCGCACTCCTCGACCAGCAGGTCGAGCGGGCGGTCCGGAGCATCGAAGAAGGAGCCGACGTTGTCCTGGGTGAGCCCTTCGGTCCACAACTCGATGTCGAGGTAAGGGTCGATCTCGAACATCTGCCGTGCACACAGGACGGTCTTGGGCAGGCCCAGGTCATGCACACCGGCCCGCAGCCGGTTGAGGTTGCTGAGCGTGAGGGTGTCGAAGTCGGCGAGGCGGAACGATCCCGCCACGCCCTCCATGGCACAGGTCAACGCCGCACTGTTGCCCACGGACAGGCCGATCACGCCGATGCGCCGGGAGAGCAGCCCCCGCTGCTGGTCATCGGTGATCTTGTCTCTGTTGCGGTCGGTTCGCACCCGCTGGAACTGCTCGCGGGGCAGCACATGCACCAGTCGACCCGACCACGGATACCAGGCCCAGGTCCCGTACAAGCTGGGGTCGGTTCCACCGGTCAACTCCGACACCGCCGTGTCGAGCCGTGGCCCTGAGAGGGCGTCATGAGGGCGCAGGCACCGCGCCAGTTCGGCGAGTTGCTCGCCGATCCGGTCGTGCCGCTCGCGTACGCGGCCGGAGGAGAGCAGCGAGTCGACAACGGCCCGTTCGTGCTTCACGGCGGGCCGCAGCAGCGTCGGCCGGGCGGTGGCCTCCTGCCCCGACGGCATCGACATGAGCTGCTGCGGGTCCTCGGGACCCTCGGGAAACGAATTGATCACAAGGCCGGAAGCTACCAGCGCGCGATCGCCGAATCGCGTTGCGTGACGGGTGAGTACCGTCGAATCCGTGCGCGGGTGTTCACTACTGCGCGCCCCCCTGTGGCGACGCGCTCCCGAAGTCGACTTCGGCCAGGCGGCACAAGGCTTCTCGACGTCCGGGACAGCGTGGAACGCAGTCGTGCCGGTGAGGCGAACGGGTGGCGGCCCGGAAAAGTCGTCTTGTGTGATCGCGCCGCGCCCTACGGGGCCGACGCATCGCCGGCGGCCCAGGCGAGCATCTCGCCGGGGTCGGCATGCGCGGCCTCGCTGCGGTACGAGTCGTACGTGCTGGCGCCCACCAGCCCGCGTGCGATGTCCTCGCCCGCCTCGCGCAGCGGCGCCACGTCCGGGGCCCCACGCTGCGGATGGCCCACCGCGTCCCACAGCCGCTGGCCCGCGCCGGACGCGAGCGCCGCGGAGTGACCGTCTCCGTTGGCCGAGAAGGACGCCGCGAGCATGTCGAGCCCCAGCGCGATGCCGAACGTGTCGCCGATCTGCTGTTTGGCGTGCAGCATCGAGCGGGCGTACTCCAGGGCCAGATCGCTGTCCTGCTCTCGCAGCGCGACCACGCACATCTGGTAGTCGGCATAGGAGCGGATCCAGTGCTCGCCCATGGCGACGCACTCCGCGCGCAGAGCCGTGGCCGAGTCCAGACTCTGCTCCAGCTCGCCGAGCCCGGTCAGCGCGAACAGCCGGAGCATCCGGCACATCATCACGGCTTGAGGCGAGGGCGGGGAGGAGACGGCAGGCGAGGAGGCGGCAGGTGAGGCGTTGGAGCTGTGCGCGCTCGCGTTCTGCAGCGCGTGGTCCAGCAGGTCGAGACTCGGCTGCGGATTTCCTTGCAGCAGATCGCTCATGGCCTGGAGATAGGCGGCGTGCAGCAGCGCCGTGGGGTCCCCGGTGAGACGTGCGTTCTCCAGGCACTGGCGGGCCAGGTGTGTCCCGGTGGCGTGGTTGCCCTGGAGCAGGTGGGTCAGGCCGAGGGCCCAGACGGCCCGCTGTCTGACCGGTCCTTGAGTGTCACAGGCCTTCAGCGTCTGCGAGAGGTAGAGCTGCGCTGTGTGCGCGTGACCGCAGCAGGTCCAGTAGAAGCCGGTCAGCGTCGCGAGCTCGAGCGCCGCATCGACGTCGTGGGCGAGCAGATGGTCCATGGCCGCGCACAGATCGGGATGCGCCTCCTTGATCGTGCGGTACCACCCGGTCTGCTCGGCGCTCGTCCACGTCGCGTCCGCCTGCTGGGCCTGGGTGAGGAAGTAGGAGGCGTGGGAGGTGGCCATCGACTCCAGTTCACCGAGCTCGGCGAGCCACAGGCGCCCGTACTCGCGGACCGTGTCGAGCAGGAGACAGCGCCCTTGGCGGCGGGTCACGACGGACTTGTCGACCAGACCGGCCAGGGCATCGGCGACATCGAGCGGCGAGAGCGGTTCACCCGAGCACAGGGCTATGGCGACGGTCTCGTCGAAATGCCCGTGGACGACGGACAGCCGGGCCCACAGCAGGCGCTCCGCGGGCGTGCACAGCTCGTGGCTCCAGCCCAGAGCCGTGCGCAACACGTCGTGGCGCCGGGGCGCGATCGGCCGCACGTCGTCCTCGGACCGGCTCAACTCGTGCCGGGGGCGCCGCAGAAGATCCTCGATACTGCTGTGCCGCAGTGCCCCCGCAGCAAGCTCCAGTGCGAGCGGAAGTCCGTCGAGGTAGGCGCAGAGCTCGGTGACCCGGTTCAGATCCCCGGGCTCAGGGGAGTGGTGCGACTCGGTGGCGCGCCGGAGGAACAGCTCCGCCGCGTCGGTGGCGAACGGCAGCGGCTGGACGACCGTCACGAACTCCTCGTCCAACTGGAGCAGTTCCCGGCTGGTGGCGACGATCCTCAGCCGAGGGCAGCGGTCGAGCAGCACCCGCACCATGCGCCGGCACGCGGGCAGCACATGCTCGCAGGAGTCGAGCACCAGCAGCAGTTCGCGATCACCGATCCATCCGCAGATCACGTCCACCGGCATCCGCGGAGTGTGATCCGACAGACCACACGCATCGGCGACCAGCGCCGCCAGCAGTCCGTCGTCCTGGAGCTGCCACAGGTCCGCCCAACAGGCGTCGGCGGCATCGGCCACCTGACCGAGATCCACCAGCTCCCGGGCCAGCCGGGACTTGCCCACGCCTGCCACGCCGGTCAGGGTCACCAGCCGGTGAACCTTCAACGCGTCCCGCAGTTCGGCGAGTTCCTTCTCGCGTCCTACGAACACAGCCCCATCCTCCCCACGTCCGTGAACCACCTGCGCGGCGCGGAGACCTGCTGAGGCGGCGGGCACCGCACCTGCTCTCGCATCCTGGCAGTCCCGTACCGCTGACGGAACGCGAATGGCGAAACGCCCCGTGCCTGCCGCCCGTCCCGCCCCGGCTCGACGCGGTGGAGTGCGACCACTGTCCGAGCCGGAGCGGTCCGACGACCGCGGAGATCGCCCCGTCAGGGCTTGTCGGGCTTCTCAGGCATCTTGGCCATGGCGGCGACGAGCGCTGCGAGGAGCAGCACGCCCACCGACCACCAGGCCGCGACGGTGAAGCCGTGCACCATACCCGCCTCCGTGCCCCGGTCCCGGGACGGGTGGGCGTGGACGTAGCGGGTGGCGGCGGACGACGCGATCGTGTTCAACAGGACGGTGCCCAGGGAGCCGCCGATCTGCTGGAAGGTGGAGACGGTCGCGGACGTCACCCCCGCGTCCTTCGGGGCGACCCCGGCGGTCGCGGTCGCGTAGACCGGCATGAAGGTCAGTCCCATGCCGAGGCCGAGCAGCACCAGCGAGGGCAGCACCCCGGTGGTGTAGTCCGAGTTCACGCCCAGGCGGGTCAGGAGCAGCATGCCGACGGCCGCGAGGAGCATGCCGGGGGCCATCAGGTTGCGAGGGGCGGTGCGGGGCAGGAGCCGGGCGGCGATCTGGGTCGCGCCGATGACGATCGTGACGGACATCGGCAGGAAGGCCAGGCCGGTCTGCACGGGGGAGTAGTCGAGGATGGTCTGGAGGTAGTAGGTCAGGAACAGGAACGCGCCGAACATGGCGACGGTGGCCAGGCCCATCGTCGCGAGCGCCGCCGCACGGGTCCGGTCCCTGACGATGTGCAGCGGCAGCATGGGGTGCTCGGCGTGGGACTGCCACCACACGAAGGCAGTGAGCAGGACCACCCCGGCTGCGAACAGGGTCAGGACCGACGGGTCGGACCAGCCGCCGGACTCGGCGTTGTTGGAGCCGTACACGAGCGCGACGAGCCCGCCGGAGGCGAGCAGCGCGCCGGGGACGTCGAGGCGCACGCCCCGCCTGCCGGGGCTGTCCTGGAGGAGGGCCAGTGCGCCGCCGAG
>NZ_WWIA01000318.1 GCF_009870065.1 Streptomyces sp. SID5785
TACCGACTCCATCGCAGGCGGCACGCCGGTGCGCCGAGGGCGGCGGCAGGTCCCCTCGGTCCGGCACTGAGACGTGGTGCGCGGCCCGCCCCCGGGCAGACGACCGGTCTTCACTCCCCGCCCAGGCCACCGCCCGGTGGCCGACGGTCGCCGGCCGCGCACCACCTTCACCTGCCGCACCCACCCTGCGGGGCGGGTGCGGCGATGTCAGGTGCTGGCGCGCTTCACCAGATGCGTGGGCAGGATGAGCGGACTCGGCTCCCGCCCCGCGATGAGCCCGACGAGCATCCGGACCATCTCACGCCCCAGATCCCTTATCGGCTGATGAACCGTCGTGAGGGCCGGCTCGGCGAGCTGTGCGACGGCCAGGTCGTCGAACCCCACCACGGCCACGTCCCCCGGAACCGAGCGACCGGCCGCACGCAGCGCGCGCAGCGCGCCCGCCGCCATGTTGTCGTTCGCGGCGAACACGCCGTCCAGATCGGGATGCGCCCGAAGGAGCCGCTCCATGGCGGCCGCACCACTCTCGTCGGAGAAGTCACCCTGCTCCGGAGGGCGCGGCGTCAGGCCCGCGAGCAGCATGGCCTCCCGGTAGCCGCGGTACCGGGACTCGCCCACCTCGGTGTCCCGCGGCCCGCAGACCGTGACCACCCGGCTCCGTCCCCGCGCGAGCAGATGGTCGGTCGCGTCCCGCGCGCCGCCCACGTTGTCGATGTCGACGTACCAGCGCGGTTCGACATCCGTCGGCCGGCCGCCGAACACCACCGGCAGCCGGGTCTCCGTGGCGAGCCGGGCCAGCGGATCGCCCTCGTGGAGGGCCATCAGCATCACGCCGTCCACCACCCGGGACCGCACGAGCTGCTCCACCCGCTCCCGGCCGCGGGGGGTGGCCGAGAGGCACAGCATCATGTGCAGGTCGGCCTCCTCCAGCGCGCTGGACACCCCGACGATGACCTGGGCGAAGAACGGGTCCGCGAGCACCTCCGGATCGTCCCGGGAGATGACCAGCGCGGCCGCGCCCGCCTGGCGCGTGGCCAGCGCACGCGCCTTGGGGTTGGGGACGAACCCGAGCTTCCTGATCGCCCGCTCGACCGCCTCCCGCTTGGCGCGGCTGACATGAGGCGCGTCGTTGATCACCCGGGAGGCGACCGATCGCGAGACACCAGCCTGCGCGGCCACCTCGTCGAGCGTGACGTGCCGGTGCGGCAGTTCCTCAGTCATGGCCGGGGGCCTTCCTTCGCCGGTCGGAATTGGAAGCCCTTCCATTGTGACGGGTGACGGCACCGGCCTGTCACGGAGGGGGCGCATCGCGTCCCGGGGACGGGCCGCCGGACGTCACCAGCGGTGGTGCACCTGGCCGCGGATCCGGTCGTCGTACAGATCACGGACGGCGTCGAGCGTCGACCGGGACAGCGGCGCCAGGGCGGCGGCCTGCGCGTTCCCGCGGACCTGCTCGGGGTTGCGCGCGCCCGGAATCACGGAGGAGATCCCCGGCTGCTGGATGATCCAGCGCAGTGCCGTCTGTGCCGGGGTGGCGCCGTCCGGCGCCAGCGCGGAGAACTCGGCGGCAGCCTCCACCCCCGTCGCGAAGTCGACCCCGGCGAAGGTCTCGCCCTGGTCGAAGGCCTCGCCGTGGCGGTTGAACGTGCGGTGGTCGTCCGCGGCGAAGACCGTGTCCTTCGTGTACCGGCCGGACAGGAGCCCGCTGGCCAGCGGCACGCGGGCGATGACACCGACCCCGGCCGCTGCGGCCGCCGGAAGCACGTCCTCCAGGGGCTTGAGCCGGAACGGGTTGACGATGATCTGCACGCTCGCGGTCCCGGGCCGGGCGATGGCGGTCAGCGCCTCGGCACAGGTCTCCACGCTCACGCCGTACGCCGCGATCGCGCCCTCCGCCACGAGGGTGTCGAGGGCGTCGAACACCGCGTCGGAGGAGTACACGGGCGTCGGCGGGCAGTGGAGCTGCACCAGGTCCAGCCGGTCCACCCCGAGGTTCGACCGCGAACGGTCCGTCCAGGCGCGGAAGTTGTCCAGCGTGTAGAGCGCCGGATCGAGCTCCACCCTGCGGCCCATCTTCGTGGCGACCAGCACGCCCGCGTCCGGGCGCCGCCGCAGGTACCGGCCGATGAGCTGCTCGCTGCGTCCGTCCCCGTACACGTCCGCCGTGTCGAAGAAGGTCACCCCGGACTCGACGGCGGCGTCCAGCACGGCGACGGCGTCCTCCTCCCGGACGTCGCCCCAGTCGGCCCCGAGCTGCCAGGTCCCCAGCCCGATGACGGACACCCGCTGCCTGCTCCTGCCGAAGGTGCGCTGCTCCATGTGTCTCTCTCACTTTCCGTTCTGCCGGCGTGCGTCGGTGGAGGACGACGGCCGCGTGCACTGATCCCGGCCGTCCACCCTCGCCGCCCATGGTGCGAGATCCTGCCGCACACGTCCAAGCCGACGGGCGCGGTCCGGCGCCGCCGGTGTCAGAGCGCCGGCGCCCGGCCGGACTGCTCCTGGACGACCCGGATCCACTTCCACCCGTGCTCGACCCACACGGTGAGCCCCGGCCGGGCCGGGTCCGTGCCCGTGTAGGTCTGGGACGGCTCGGTGCCCGCGGCCGCGTCCGACGTCAGGCCGCACACGGTCAGGGAGTCGATCAGGTCGGACAGATCGGTCATGCGGTCGTAGGGCGTCGTGTATTCCAGGTAGACCTGGCGGGCGAGGGCTCCGCCGGACCCGGTGTAGGTCCAGCTGCCGCCGCGGTGCTCCCCGGGTGACGCCTTCTCCTTCGGCAGGATGTCGGGACCGCAGGCCGTCGCCCCGAAGCCGACCCAGGCCAGGGGCCATTTCGCCTCCGCCGCCCTCCGGTCCGTGCGGGTCCAGTGCCGTGCGCCGTGACGGGGGAGGCCGTCGGCGGGGCCCAGCCGGATCGTGCCGTTCGTGCGGTACGGCGTCGTGCGCGGGAACGCGGCCGCGCTCTGCGAGACCTCCGTGCCCGGCGCGTCCGCGGGGCCGGACGTGTGCGGCTGCCCGGTTCCCGGCACGGCCCACACCATCCCGGCCAGCACCGCGGCCGCGGCGCCCCCGCCCACCAGGACCCGGCGGCGGCGGACGCGCCGCGTGCCGCGGGTGCGCAGGGCCGACGGGGCGGGCAGGTTCAGCGTCACGTCGTCGAGCAGTTCGTCGACCTCAGGCATGGCGGGCGGCCTCCTTGGCGGTGGTGTGCACGGGGGGCGGGGCGATGTCGGCGAGGCGCTCGCCGAGGAGCTTGCGGGCGCGGCTGAGGCGGGTGCGGACGGCCCCGCTGGAGGCGCCCGTCTCCCGGGCGACCTGCTCCACCGGCAGGTCGAGGAGGTGGTGCAGCACGATCACCTGGCGTTGTTGCGGAGGCAGCGCGCGCAGTGCCTCGATCAGTGCGATCCGGTCGGCGGAGAGCTCGGGCAGATCGGGCGGTGGCCCGTGTCTGCGGTGGGCGAGCAGGCGGCCGCGTGTCCTGCGCCAGGTGCTGATGGCGAGCCGCGCCGCCACGGTGCGTACCCAGGGCAGGGGATCCCCTTCGCGGACCAGCCGGTCCCAGCGCTGCCAGGCCCGCACGTACGCCTCCTGCACGGCGTCCTCCGCCTCGGCCAGGTCGCCGGTGATCGCGTACACCGTG
>NZ_WWIA01000319.1 GCF_009870065.1 Streptomyces sp. SID5785
CGGCTCCCGGGCGCCCCGTCGTCCTGCGGGGCGCCGCCGCGCCGGGCATCAGCGGCGCAAGGGCGACGGATGAGCCGGGGCGAGCACGCGGCGCGCCGCCGTTACGGCTTCGCGGTGATCCGGCGTTACCTGCGACGGGGCAGCTCCGTTCACGTGGATGGCGGGAGCGAGGGCCGGGCCGCGTCGCCACAGGGTTCGGCAGTCCGGTGGCACGCCGGCGCCACGCGCGGCCGCGCTCGAGAGGTGAGTCCCATGGGCGAGTCCGACTGGCGAAGGGTGCCGGGCGCACCTGCGGGAGCGGCCGCGGCCGTGCCTGGAGCTCCGCATGGCCCGGCCGTACCTCGCCGTGCCACCGACCTGCCCTCCACACACCGCGCGCTGATCTGTGTGGCCCTGCCGGGGCTGGCCATCTCTTCGGAGCACGGACAGCTCACGGCACAGGGACTCGAGGGGATCTACCGGGGCGGTCGCCGGCTCCTGTCCCGCTGCCAGGTCCGGGTCGCGGGCCGGGAGCCGCTCGCGGTGCAGGCGCGCATGATCGCGGCAGACCGGGCGCGCTTCGTGTCGACCGTGCGCGCGTCGGTGGAGGCGGGACCCGACCCCGAGGTCGTCGTCGAACGGATCCGGCACGCGGACGGCACGGAGCGGATCACCCTGCGCAGTTCCGCCTCCCGCAGGCTGCGGTTGCCGCTGGAGGTCTCGGTGGGCACGGACCTCGCCGAACTGGGTGCGGTCGCCGCGGGAAGCGCAGGACGTGAACTGCGCGGAACGGTCCACGACTCGGGCATGCGCTGGTCCTCCGAGGCCGGATACGCGGTGGTCACCGCCACTCCGACGCCGACGGACACCCTCGCCTCCGCGGGCCTGCTGCGCTGGGAGCTGGATCTCCCGCCGGGCGGTTCGTGCACCGTCGAGCTGAAGCTGAGGGCGGACACCTCGGCCGGCGCTCCGGTGCCGGGATCCGGCAGACGTCTCTTCGGCGCCGTGCAGGCGCAGGGCGACGACGCGCGCGTGGGCGCCCTGTTGCGCGCCTGCGTCGACGATCTCCACGCGCTGACGGTGCGGGACCCCCAGTACCCGCTGGACGCGAGTGTGGCCGCGGGCGCGCCCTGGCGGTGCGGGCCGGCCCCGGCGGAGGCGCTGGCCGCGGCAAGGATGGCCCTTCCTCTCGGTACCAGACTCGCAGCCGGCACCCTCCGGGGCATCGCACGCACCCAACTGACGTCGCCGGGACCCGAGTTCGGCAGCATTCCGGGCCCTCTGCGCCACGCAGGCCCGCACCTGCCGCCGAGCAGCACCGGAATGGAAGCCACGCTCCAGTTCCCCGTGCTGCTGGCCGAGGCCAGACGCTGGGGGCTGGCGGAGCAGGACGTGACCGAGTTGCTCCCGACCGCGGAGCGTTGCCTGCGCAGACTGCGGACCGCCGCCTCCGGTGACCTTCCGTACGTCGCCGACCCCGGACCCGGCGGGCCGCTGCGTTGCGAGACCCAGGCGCACGCGCACCGGGCCGCCCTCCTCGGCGCCGATCTGCTCGACACCTACGGCAGGCCCGGGGGCGCGGAGCTGCGCGACTGGGCGGAAGAGCTGCGCCGCCGTTTCCGGGACGACTTCTGGGTCGAGGATCTCGGCGGCGGCAGGCCTGCCGCCGCCTGCCTGCCGGACGGGCGCCCCGTCGCGCAGCTCGGCAGCGGAGCCGCTCACCTGCTCGACACCGGCCTGCTGGGCGGCGGCACGTACGCGCCCGGTCTGCTGGACAAGGTGCAGACCGAGCAGCTCGCACGCCTGATGGGCGGTCCGGCGATGGACTCGGGGTGGGGGCTGCGGACGCTGAGCGCGAAGGAGGGGGCGTACAACCCGTTCGGGCACCAT
>NZ_WWIA01000320.1 GCF_009870065.1 Streptomyces sp. SID5785
CAGCGGCTTCGCCGCGGGGCGCGACCAGCCCCCACCGGCCCGCAGGGGGACCAAGAACCCCGGGTCAGAAGCCGGCGGGCTCCACGTAGACGCCCCACTCGTCGCGCAGCACACCGCAGATCTCGCCCAGCGTCGCTTCCGCCCGCACCGCGTCGAGCATCGGCCCGATCATGTTCGACCCGTCCCGCGCGGCGGCGACCATCGCCTCCAGGGCCGACCGCACGACCGCGTCGTCCCGCCGCGCCTTGCGGTCGCCGAGCGCCCGGACCTGCTCGCGCTCGACCTCGTGGCTGACGCGCAGGATCTCGAGGTCGCCGGTGACGGACCCGGTCGCCGTGTTGACGCCGACGACCCGCTTGTCGCCCTTCTCGAGCGACTGCTGGTACCGGAACGCCGATTCGGCGATCTCGCCGGTGAACCAGCCGTCCTCGATGCCGCGCAGGATGCCGGACGTGACGGGCCCGATGGGGTGCTGCCCGTCGGGGTGCGCCCGCAGACCACGCTCCTTGATCTGGTCGAAGATCTTCTCGGCGTCGGCCTCGATGCGGTCGGTGAGCTGCTCGACGAACCAGGAACCGCCCAGCGGGTCCGCGACGTTGGCGACGCCGGTCTCCTCCATCAGGACCTGCTGCGTGCGCAGGGCGATCTCGGCGGCCTGCTCGCTGGGCAGGGCGAGGGTCTCGTCGAGCGCGTTGGTGTGCAGGGAGTTGGTGCCGCCGAGCACGGCCGCCAGCGCCTCCACGGCGGTCCGGACGACGTTGTTGTACGGCTGCTGCGCGGTGAGCGAGACGCCGGCGGTCTGGGTGTGGAAGCGCAGCCACTGGGCCTTGTCGCTCCGCGCCCCGTAGACGTCACGCATCCAGCGGGCCCAGATGCGGCGCGCGGCGCGGAACTTGGCGATCTCCTCGAAGAAGTCGACGTGCGCGTCGAAGAAGAAGGAGAGGCCGGGCGCGAACACGTCCACGTCGAGGCCGCGGGACAGGCCGAGCTCGACGTACCCGAAGCCGTCGGCGAGCGTGTACGCGAGCTCCTGCGCGGCCGTGGCTCCGGCCTCGCGGATGTGGTAGCCGGAGACCGACAGGGGCTTGTAGGCGGGGATGGAGGCGGCGCAGTGCTCCATCAGGTCGCCGATGAGGCGCAGGTGCGGCTCGGGCTCGAAGAGCCACTCCTTCTGCGCGATGTACTCCTTGAAGATGTCGGTCTGGAGCGTGCCGTTGAGCACAGCCGGGTCGACGCCCTGCCGCTCGGCGGCGACGAGGTACATGCAGAAGACCGGGACGGCGGGGCCGCTGATCGTCATCGAGGTCGTGACGTCGCCGAGCGGGATGTCCTTGAAGAGGACCTCCATGTCGGCGGCGGAGTCGATGGCGACGCCGCAGTGGCCGACCTCGCCGAGCGCGCGGGGGTCGTCGGAGTCGCGGCCCATGAGCGTCGGCATGTCGAAGGCGACGGAGAGGCCGCCGCCGCCGGCGGCCAGGATCATCTTGTAGCGCTCGTTCGTCTGCTCGGCGTTGCCGAACCCGGCGAACTGGCGGATGGTCCAGGTCCGGCCCCGGTACCCGGTCGGGTAGAGCCCGCGGGTGAAGGGGTACTCACCGGGCCAGCCGATCCGCTCGAAGCCCTCGTAGGTGTCCCCGGGCCGGGGCCCGTAGGCCGGCTCGACCGGGTCACCGGAGAGCGTCGTGAAGTCGGCGTCGCGCTTGCGGGCGGCGTCGTAACGGGCCTGCCAGCGACGGCGGCCTTCCTCGATCGCGTCAGCGTCCATGCTTCCCATGCCTCAAATTTACTTGGACGTCCTAGTAAATGTCGATGGGAAACGGCGGCCGACCCGCGGGGCCGGACCGCCGTGCGGGCCGTCAGGCCCCGGCGAGCGCCTCGTCGGGGTCCTTGACCTTGGCGTCCAGCTCCGCGGAGATCTTGCGCTCCACGAAGAACGCCGCCGTCGGGATGGTGCCCGCGATCAGTACCCACAGCTGCTTGCCGACCGGCCACTTGGCCTTGGAGCCCAGGTCGAAGGCGCAGATCAGGTAGACGACGTAGAGCCAGCCGTGCGCGATGGCGATGACCTTCGTGAGGTCGTCCGCGCCGTCCGCCTTGAACGCGTACTTGGCGATCATGCCGAGGCAGAGGAGGACGAGGAGGACACCGGTCACGTAGGCCATGACGCGGTAGCGAGTCAGCACGCTCTTCTTCATGGGTCGAGCGTAACCGTCCGTTTTGCTCGATCTCGAGGCGGCCCCGGTGGGGTCCGTCACGCCTCGTCGAAGTCCTTCGCGGCCACCCGCAGGGGGCGCAGCATCGCGAAGATCTCCGCGCACTCCTCCGCGTCGTAGACCCCGAGGCCGAAGTCCATCCCCATCAGGTCCCTGGTGGCCGCCTCGACCACCTCGCGGCCCTTCTCGGTGATCGTGGCGAGGGTGCCGCGCCCGTCGTTGGGGTTGGGGCGCTTGTCGACGAGACCGGACCGCACCAGGCGGTCGACCGTGTTCGTCACGGACGTCGGGTGCACCATCAGGCGCTCGCCGATCTTCGACATCGGCAGCTCGCCCGCCTTGGAGAAGGTGAGCAGCACGAGTGCCTCGTAGCGCGCGAAGGTGAGCCCGTACGGCTTGACGACCGAGTCGACCTCGGCGAGCAGGATCTGGTGCGCGCGCATGATCGAGGTGATCGCGGCCATGGAGGGCACGGCACCCCAGCGCTGTTCCCAGAGTTCGTCGGCGCGGGCGATCGGGTCGAAGGCAAGACTGAGCGGCTTGGGCACGCCCCCGACCCTACCGGCCGGTCATATGCCGGTCAGCCCCGTCTCGCCCTTTGACCGCCCGGCCCGGCCGTACGGACCCGAGCGGGGCCTGATCGATGGAACTCTGGCCACTCTCCGTCACCATTGCCCGGATTGTGACGGTTCGATCCGTAGCATGCGGCACGCACCACCCGCTCCGCTCGCCACTGCTCGTTCCGAACCGATTGCTCGCTCCGAACCAGGGGGCAGGATGCCCGTCCCGTCCGTCCGTCCACCCGTCCGCGCCCTCGTGGCCGCCGCACTTCTCGTGACCGCCCTGACCGCAGGCTGCACCGACGGCGGCCGTGAGGGCCGCGCCGCCACCACCGCCGGGCGCACCGCCCCCGGCGACACCTCCGACAGCTCGCCCTTCTGGGTCGACCCCGACTCGGCGGCGGCCACCCAGGCCGCCGCCTGGCAGAAGCAGGGGCGTACCTCCGACGCGGCCGTGATCCGGCGCATCTCCGCCCACCCACAGGGCATGTGGGTGCCCGGCGACTACCCGCGCCCCGCGATCGCCGCCGCGGCCTCGCAGGCGAAGAAGGCCGACAAGACGATGGTCCTGGTCGCCTACAACATCCCGCACCGGGACTGCGGACAGCACTCGGCCGGCGGGGCGCACAGCGCGGACTTCTACTACCAGTGGATCGACGCGTTCGCGACGGGCATCGGCGACGCGAAGGCGCTCGTCGTCCTGGAGCCCGACGCGCTCGGGCACATCGTCGACGGCTGCACCCCCGCCGAGTACCAGGAGGAGCGGTACCAGCTGATCTCCGGGGCCGTGGACCGGCTGAAGAAGCAGCCGAACACCAAGGTGTACCTCGACGCCGGCAACCCCGCCTGGATCCCGGACGCCTCCAAGCTGGTGGAGCCGCTGCGCCGGGCCGGCATCGACAAGGCGGACGGCTTCTCGCTGAACGTCTCCAACTTCCAGACGGACGAGGCGAGCACCGCGTACGGGAAGCTGCTCTCGCAGGCGCTGGGCGGTGCCCACTTCGTCGTGGACACCAGCCGCAACGGCGCCGGTCCGTACGGGAACGGCCAGGCCGACGCGTGGTGCAATCCGCCGGGGCGGCGGCTCGGCACCGCGCCGACCACCCGGACCGGTGATCCGCTGGTCGACGCGTTCCTCTGGGTCAAGCGGCCCGGCGAGTCGGACGGCACGTGCCGGGGCGGTCCGCCCGCGGGCAAGTGGTGGGCCGACTACGCGCTGGGCCTGGCCCGCGGCGCACGCGGCTGACACCACCGCTCCCCCTCAGGCACGTCAGTCGTCCGAGCCGACCTTGACCCACTTCGCCTCGGACGACACGCCGTCGGCGTCCGTCACGAAGAGCATGTACCAGCCCGGCGGCACCAGGGCCGGGTCCTTCGGGACGCCGAGGGTGACCGCTCCCTTCTCCTTCTTCAGGTCCAGCGCGATCGAGCGCTGCTCGACGTCCGTCGTGTGGGTCACGGCGGAGGGCCGCATCAGCCGGGCCGACGTGATCCGGCCCGCGTCGGCGGTCCGGTACGTCACGCGGTGGCTGTCCGGCAGCTGCTCGGGCCCGGCGCCGAGCACCGGCCGCTTGTCGCCGCCCCGGTGCAGCGCGGGCGGGGTGAAGATCTCCATGCGCTGCTCGAAGTGGCCCAGCTTGGTGTTCTGCTGGTCGTCGAAGAGCGGGTCGGAGCCGAACGTGACCACGCGCCCGTCGGGCAGCAGCAGCGCCTCCGAGTGGTAGTTGCGGCCGACGGTCGGTTCGGCCGCCTCGTGGAAGCCGTTGTCCTTGGGGTCGTAGAACTGCGCCTTGAAGATGTTGCTGGCACTGCGCCCGCGGTAGTCGCTCGACCCGTTCGTGGTGAAGACGGTGTCGTCCGGCATGATCACGCTGTTCAGGTAGCGGGTGCCCTGCGGGAGTTTCGGGCCGGACGTGAAGGACGGGTTCTCCTGCTTGAGGTCCACGACCGCCGTGCGCGCCGTCGACTTCTTCGACTCGCCGACTCCGCCACCGCCGAGGACCATCACCTTCTGGTCCTGCGCCGGGGGCAGCAGCAGGGACGCCGACGTCTCCGTCTCGTCCTGGTCCTCGAGGCCGGGCACCTTCTCGAAGGTGTTGGTCTTCAGGTCCCACAGGCCGGGCTCACGGCCCTTGTCGGCGGGGCCGTACCCGGCGTTGGACGCGGGGTAGAAGAGCTTGCCGCCCTTGGTGAGGAAGAGCGCCGGGTACGTCGGGAAGTACCGCTTGGGGCCCATCGACCACTTCTTGGTCTTCGGGTCGTAGATCTCGTTGTCCCCGGGGTCGATGACGCCGACGTCGTCCAGGCCGGAGACGGCGAGCACCCGGCCGTCCGCCAGGCCGACCAGGGTCGGGTACCAGCGGGCCTTCGCCATCGGGTCGACCGGCACGTACTTCTCGGCGACCGGGTCGAACTCGTAGGCCGCCCGGATCCCCTGGAAGTCCTCCTTGTCCATGGTGATCTTCTCGGAGAGCCCGTAGACGTTGTCGGCGTCCTTGCCGTCCAGGCCCTCGACCTCGTACTGCGCCTGCTTCTTCGTCTCGTACTGCTTGCCCTCGCGGGTGGCCTGCACGAAGACGCGGGCCTCGCTCGCGGTGACCTTCGTCTTCCAGGGCTGCATCACGCCGGCCCGGCTGTACGTGATCTGCTGCTTGCGCTTGGCCTTCGGGATCGTGACGTCGAACTGGGAGACGTACTCGACCCCGGACGGCGAGCGGAACCGGGTGCCCTTCTTCAGGGTGACGGCCTTGTCGGGGCTCTCGTTCTTGACCCGCATGCCGCCGCCGGCCTTGGTGACCTCGCCGTCGAGCTGCTCGTAGCGGGCCGTGCCGCCGGCCACCAGGAGCTTGCCCGAGGGAAGCTGGGCGTGGCCGCCGCAGAAGAAGTCCACCGGGGTGGCGATCTTCTTGAAGGTGTTCTTCTGCGGGTCCCACAGCACGGTGTCGAAGCTGCCCTTGTCGAACTTCTTCTGCTCGTTGCCGGAGCCGGCGACGATGAGGACCTTGCCGGTGTGCAGCAGCGCCGCGTGGATCGCGTTGGTCCGGTACTTCTCGGGGATGTCGACCCGCGACCAGGAGCCGTACTGCGCCTGGTACTCCGGCTGGGCGATCTTCCAGTCGTGGTACTGCTCGGACGCGAAGGTCCAGGCGGCCGGGGCGTTCAGTCCGACCAGGAGGGCCGCGGCGCTCGCCGTCAGGATGCTCTTCTTCATGCGCGGGGTGGGCCGGTAGGCCATGGGTCAGTTCCCTCCTGTGCTCGTGCTGGTGACGCGGCCGGCGCTCACGGCCAGGGCGGGCTCGTGCTCGGGCTCCGCGGCGGGGGCGGCGGCCGGGCGGGCGCGGCGCTCGGTGACGTACCAGACGACGGCCGGGGCGAGCGCGATGCACAGGGCGAGGACCGCCCAGGTGCGCATGGCCGCGTGGGTGTGGTCGAGGACGACGGACGCCAGGAGCGAGGTGCCGAGCACGGCGGCCCAGGTCAGATGGATCCGGAAGGTGAGCGGCCGGTCCGGGCTGGCGTCGCCGCCCTTCGGGGTGACCACGAAGCGGCTGGGGCGGCGCAGCAGGGCCGCGCCGAGCGACTTGAGGTAGATGGGCGCGGAGATCGCGGACATCGCCATGCCGGCCAGGCCGCCGGAGCCCTCGGGCTCGTGCGGGGAGACGTTGTGCCGGCGGTTCCACAGGTAGAGGCCGACCTGGAGTGCGGCGGCGTCGCTGTAGAGCATCAGCCACACGGACGCGGACACCTCGGTGCCGGACGCGCCGAACCAGAGGAACAGCACGCAGCTGAGCACGCCGAGCAGCCAGTTGACGGCCGTCATGGGGTAGTAGAAGAGCATCATCGTGTACGAGAACAGGCGGCCCGGGGGCATCGAGAGCGGCGCCTTCCAGTACTGCTTGAACAGCGTCTCGTAGGTGCCGCGCGACCAGCGCATCTGCTGGGTGAAGAAGTCCGTCCAGGAGGCCGGGCCCTCGCCGACGGCGAGCACGTCGGGGGTGTAGACGGAGCGCCAGTGCGCCCGGGTCAGCGGGTTCTTGTGCCGGTGGATCTCGAAGCCGGTGGCCATGTCCTCGGTGATGGAGTCGACGAGGCCGCCGATCTGGCGCAGGGCGCTGATGCGGACGACGTTGTTGGTGCCGACGAACATGGGGGCCCGGTAGCGGTTGCCGGCCCGCTGGATCAGCGCGTGGAAGAGGAACTGCTGGGACTCGGCGGCCTTGGTGACCGGGGAGGTGTAGTTGCCGTACACCTGCGGGCCGACGACGAAGGCGATGTCCGGGTCGCGGAAGTACCCCATCATGCGCTCGAGGAACTCGGGGTGCGGCACGTGGTCGGTGTCGACGGAGGCGAAGAAGTCGTAGGCGCCGCCGTGCATCGCGAGCCAGGCGTTGTAGTTGCCGTGCTTGGTGCGGGTCTTGTGGACGCCCTTCTTCTGGTTCCACTCCGGGACGCCGAAGCGGGTGAAGTGGCGTACGCCGAGCTCGGCGCAGAGGGCCTTGGCGGCGGTGTCGTCGCCCTCGTCGAGCAGCCACACGTCGAACGGGCCGTCGTGCCGGATGCGCACGGCGCCCTCGAGGGTGGCCCGCACCATCGCGAGGGGCTCCTTGCCGGGGACGTACGTCGTGAGGAACGCGACCCGGGTGCCCGGTTCGGGGACGACGGGGACGGGGTCCCTGGCGACCATCGTCGCGTGGGCGATGGACAGGACGTTGACGAGCATGAACAGCTCGATGAGCCCGATCGAGACGAGCATCACGGTGTCGAGTCCGACGAGCCAGCTGTCGCCGCCCTCGCGCTCGACCCAGTGGCTGGGCCAGACGAGATAGACGAGGAGCGCCCCGGTGAGCACCGGCGCCAGGCTCATCAGCAGGACGGCGCGTATTCGGCGGGGCTCGCGCGAGAGCAGCGATGTGTACTGGACCCGGTAACGGCCCCGGCCGGACGGCTTCGTCAGCGGTCCGGCCAGCCGGCTGTAGGTGTCGTAGTCATAGCTCTCAGGCCGCACAGCGCCCTCCAGGATCTGGTGATCGGCCGTATCGATACCCTCACCAAAAGGGACATCTTTGGGCGTGTCTAACCAGAGCGGGCGGACGAGTGAGCTATAGAGCCATGCAGGCGAGTGAACGGACCTGCCGGGGCGTCAGGCGGCGCGGCGGGCCGGCCTGACGCCTCGTCGACTGACGGCGCGTCCGGAGTGCGTGCGGAGCATGTCCGGGGCGCGTCCCGGCGTCATGGCGCCGGTGCGGGGACGCCGATGCGGTGCTACGGCGCGGAGAGATGGCGCTCGATCGTGTCGACCTTCGACGTCAGGCCGTCGGTGACGCCGGGTCGGATGTCGGCCTTGAGGACGAGCGAGACGCGCGGGGCGCGCTCCTCGACGGCGGCGACGGCGCGCTTGACGACGTCCATGACCTCGTCCCAGGACTCTCCCTCGATCGAGGTGAACATCGCGTCGGTGCGGTGCGGCAGGCCGGACTCGCGCACGACGCGGACCGCGTCGGCGACGTACTCCCCCACGTCCTCGCCGACCCCGAGCGGGGTCACGGAGAAGGCGACGATCATGCGTTCACGACACCTTCCTTGCGGGCGCGGGTCGCGATGACCGCGTCCTCGGCCTCGCGCTTGAGCTTGCGCTCGGCGAAGAAGCCGCCGGTGGGCAGGACGGACAGGACGAAGTAGAGGGCGGCGCGGCCGACGCCCCACTTCGCACGGTTCCAGGCGTCCAGCCAGAAGATCACGTAGAGCACGAAGAGCACGCCGTGCACCGCGCCCATCACCGGCACCGCGTTGAAGTCCGTCGTCCGCTTGAGCACGGAGCACACGAGCAGCAGCAGGAAGGAGACGGCCTCCGGGGCGGAGACCAGACGGAGGCGGCGGAGGGCGGAGGCGGTCTTGATGTCCACGGGGCACCTTCGGCAGAAGCGGGAGTGGCGGCGGTCGGCCGTGCCCCGGTTTTGTCAGGGCATGACGATCTTGTGAACGTACGCACAAGCGTCACCCATTGTGGCACCGCGCCCCGCGCACCCTGTCGGCGGGCTCCCCCGCCGGATACCGTCGGGCACGTGGCGACCTTCCGACTCCAGGGCAGCAAGATGCTCGCCGTCGACATGGCGGACGACAACGACAGCGTCAGGGCGAAGAACGGGGCGATGGTCGCCTACGACGGCCGGATGACCTTCAAGCGGCTCAGCGGGGGCGGCGAGGGCATCCGCGGGATGATGACGCGCCGCGTCACGGGCGAGCACATGACCGTGATGGAGGTGAAGGGCCAGGGCACGTGCTGGTTCGCGGACCGTGCGAGCGAGATCAATCTGGTGGAGCTGCGCGGGGACCGGCTCTACGTCGAGGCGAGCAATCTGCTGTGCACGGCGACGGGTCTGCGCACCGGCACCACCTTCACGGGGATGCGCGGAGCGGCGCAGGGCAACGGGCTGTTCACGACGACCGTCGAGGGCCACGGCCAGGCCGCCGTCATGAGCGACGGGCCCGCGGTGGTGCTCCGGGTGAGCGGCGCGTTCCCGCTGGCGGTCGACCCGGGCGCGTACATCGCGCACCAGGGCGAGCTGCGGCAGACGCTCCAGTCCGGGGTCACCTCCCGTACGTTCATGGGTGAGGGCGGCGGCGAGGGCGTCCAGCTCCGGTTCGAGGGCGAGGGGCTGGTCTACGTGCAGCCCAGCGAGCGCAACACGATCGGGGGAAACGTGTGACGAGGGGGAGCGCGTGACCAGGGGGACCGGCTGATGCCCTTCACCGAGATCAACTCGAAGATGATCGAGGCCCGGATCGTGCCCGGGCAACGCCTGTACAGCCAGCGCGGGGCGATGCTCGCCTACCGGGGGAACGTGAGCTTCACCCCGAACCTCCAGGGCGGCACGGGCGGACTGACGTCCATGATCGGGCGCCGGGTGGCCGGCGAGGCGACGCCGCTGATGACCGTGGAGGGCGACGGCACCGTGCTGTTCGGGCACGGCGGACACCACATCCAGGTGATCGAGCTGACCGGCGACACCCTCTACGTGGAGGCGGACCGGCTGCTCGCCTTCGACGGGGCGCTGCAGCAGGGCACGATGTTCATGGGCTCGCAGGGCGGCGTGATGGGCATGGTCCGCGGCCAGGTCACCGGGCAGGGGCTGTTCACCACGACGCTGTACGGGCACGGGTCGGTGGCCGTCCTGGCGCACGGGGGCGTCATCGAGGTACCCATCGAGCCGGGCCGCCCGGTGCACGTGGACCCGCAGGCGTACGTCGCGCACCACGGATCCGTGGAGAACCGGCTGTCCACGGCGCTCGGCTGGCGGGAGATGGTGGGCCGCGGCAGCGGTGAGGGGTTCCAGCTGGAGCTGAGCGGCCGCGGGGCCGTCTACGTGCAGGCCTCGGAGGAGAAGCTGTGACGGCCGGTCCGACCGTGTTCGACCCGGCGACCCTGCCGGTCGACGACAACGTGAACCCGTACACGTTCTGCGTGGACCTGAAGGGGGCGGGCGGGGCGCCGGGCGGCTACGGCGGCGGTCAGTGGTTCCTCCAGAAGGGCAAGATGATCGCCTACTACGGGCACATCCAGTTCAACGGGATCGGGCACGGGCACCTCCAGCACCTGGTGCGCACCTCGTTCCACTCGCCGCTGCACGCGATGGACTGGGTCGTCGCGGAGGGCAACGGCAAGATGCTGCTCGCGGACCGGGCCTTCGACGTGAACTCGTACGACCTGGACGACGGCAATCTGACGATCCGGGCGGCCAACCTGCTCGCTTTTCAGCCAAGTCTCTCGCTGAAGCAGTCCATCGTCCCCGGCTTCCTCACACTCATTGGCACCGGCAAATTCGTCGCTGCTTCAAACGGTCCCGTGGTGTTCATGGAGCCTCCGCTGCGGGTGGATCCGGAGGCGCTCGTCGGCTGGGCCGACTGCCCGTCGCCGTGCCACCACTACGACCACGCGTACCTGACCGGGGTGATCGGCGGTCTACGTGCGATGACGGGGATCGGCGGCACCTCCGGCGAGGAGCACCAGTTCGAGTTCGTGGGGGCCGGGACCGTCCTGCTGCAGTCCAGCGAGTCATTGATCCCGGAACAACCGGGCGTCCCGGGCAGGTGACCTGTCTCACGGCCGGGTCCGCGCACGCCGGGAGCGGGCACCGCGCCTTCCCGGACAGCTCCGCGGCCGCCGACTTCGCTCCGCGCTGTGAACGGTAGTCTGCGGAGTGTGACGTCGAACGCGTGACCCCATCGGGGGAGGCACCCTGGAGGGACCGGGTGGACAGGGGGTGGGCGGCGTCACAACTCCCAGATTCGTTCACCTTTCAACTTTTTAGGTAGACTCGATTACATGGAGACCCAGACGGCCCCGCAGTGGCTGACCGACGAGGAGCAGTGCGCCTGGCGCACCCACCTGGAGGTCAACAGGCTGCTCAACTACCAGCTGGAGAGAGACCTCCAGCCCTTCGGCCTGACCATGAACGACTACGAGATCCTGGTCAACCTCTCCGAGGCGGAGGACCACCGCATGCGGATGAGCGACCTCGCGGCCGCGACCCTGCAGTCCAAGTCCCGCCTCTCCCACCAGATCACCCGGATGGAGAACGCGGGCCTGGTCCGCCGCGAGAACTGCGAGTCGGACCGGCGCGGCCTCTACACCGTGCTGACCGACTACGGCCTGGAGACCATGCGCCAGGTCGCCCCGCACCACGTGGCGTCCGTGCGCCGGAACTTCATCGACCTCGTCCCGGCCGAGGACCTGGCCGGCCTGCGCAGGGCGCTCGGCCCGATCGCCGACCACTTGCGTTCGCAGCGCGGCAAACCCTGACCGCCCCCGACGCACACGGCCGGGCGGCACACAGAGGACCGCCGACCTTCTCCGGGGCCCGCCCGGCCGGTCCCGGGGCGGCGTGAAACCGCCGTCCCGGCCTTCCCTGTCGCGTCCCGGCCTTCCGTTTCGGGTCCCGGTCTTCCCTTGCGCGTCCCGGCCCGTCGCGCCACCGTGGCGCACACCGTCAGGGTCAGCCCCCGGGCAGCCCGAGAGTGAACAGGGCGCCGCCCCCGGGCGCGGTGGCGACCGTCAGGGTGCCGCCGTGCCGCTCGGCCACGTCCCGGGCGATCGCGAGACCCAGACCCGCCCCGCCGCCGTCCCGTGACCGCGCGTCGTCGAGCCGTACGAACCGCTCGAAGACCCGCTCCCGCTCCGCCTCCGGCACCCCGTCGCCGTCGTCCGCGACCGCCACGAGGACCCGGCCGGACTCCCCCTCCACCGTGACCCGCACCGTCGTGCGGGCGTGCCGCTGCGCGTTGTCCACCAGGTTCGTGACGACCCGGGCCAGCTGGCCCCGCGACCCCGTCACGCGCGTCCGCTCACCCTGCACCGAGACCGACACCGGCACCCGGTCACCGGCCCGCTGCGACAGCTCCTCGCGGACCAGCGCGGCCACGTCCACCGCCGTGCCGGCCGGCCGCTCCCCCGCGTCGAGCCGCGCGAGCAGCAGCAGATCGGCGGCCAGCTCCTGCAGCCGTACGGTGTCCTCGACGGCGCCCGGCACATCGAGCAACGCCGGGTGCGCCGCGCCCACTTCGAGCTGCGTCCGCAGCGACGCGATCGGGCTGCGCAGCTCGTGCGAGGCGTCCGCCACGAAGCGGCGCTGGCGCTCCACCGAGTCCTCGAGCGCGGCCAGCGTCTCGTTCGTCGTACGGGCGAGCCGGGCCACCTCGTCGTGCGTGCCCGGGACCGGGACCCGGCGGCCCAGGTCGCGGGAGGCGGTGATCGCCGCCATCTCGGCCCGGATGCCCTCGACCGGGCGCAGCGCGCGCCGCGTCACCAGCCAGGTCACGGCGGCGACCACCACGAGCAGCAGCGGAAAACCGATCAGCATCGCGCGCGAGGTCGTCGTCACGGCGCTGCGCTCGGCCGACAGAGGCGCGCCCGCGAACACCGTCACGTCGCCGTACGGCGTGTCCTCGACCTCGACCGCGGCGAACCGGTAGTCGGCCGTGTCGCCGTCGACGGTGGCCGTGCCGTCGCTGAACCGGGTCTTGTCGTCGACCTCGCCCCGGGCCCGCGGTGAGGCACTGTCGTCGTCGCTGTCGTCCGCGTCGGCCCCGTCCTCCGCATCGTCGGCGCTCCCGCCGGTGGCGGGAGCGGGCGTGGCGGCGGCCGGGCGGACCGCGCCGGTCGCCGTCCCCGTGATGTGCTCCAGGTCCTCCGTCGCCGCGAGCAGCCGGCCGTGCTCGTCGACCACCTGCACCGGACCGGCGGCGTCGTCCAGGTCCAGGGCGTCCTTGCCGGTCTTCGTGACCAGCGACGCGGTCACCCGGCGGGCCGAGGCGTCGGCGGCGTCGTCCGCCTCCCCGGTCAGATTCGTGCGCAGGGCCAGCACGACGGCGGTGCCCGCGGCGACCAGCGCGACCGCGACGACGAGAGTGGCGGCGAGGGCGGCCCGCGCCCGTACGGAGCCGAGCAGCCGGCTCATCGCGGGACCTCCAGGAGGTAACCGGCGCCGCGCACCGTGCGGATGAGCTCCGCGCCGAGCTTGCGGCGCAGGGCGCTGACGTACACCTCGACGATGTTCGGATCACCCTCGTAGGCGAAGTCCCACACGTGCTCCAGGATCTCGCTCTTCGACACGACCTCGTCGCGGCGCAGCACGAGCTGCTCCAGCACCGCGAACTCCTTTGCCGTGAGCGGGACTTCACCGCCCTGGGCGCGCGTGACCCGGCGGGCCGCCGTGTCCACGGCGTACGGGCCGACGGTGTGCACGGCGTGCCCGCCGCCCGTACGGTCCCGGCGGCGCAGCAGGGCCTTCACGCGGGCCACGAGCACGACGTACGAGAACGGCTTGGTCAGGTAGTCGTCGGCGCCCGTGTCCAGGCCCTCCGCCTCGTCGTACTCGCCGTCCTTGGCGGTGAGCATCAGGATCGGCATGTCGTGACCGGCCGCGCGCAGGGCGGCACAGACGCGGTAACCGTTCGTCCCCGGCAGCATGATGTCGAGCACGACCAGGTCGTACGCGCCCTCGCTCGCCCGGTGCAGGCCCTCGGTGCCGTGGTGCACGACGTCCACCGCACAGCCCTCGGCGGTGAGGCCGGCGGCCAGGGAGAGGGCGAGGCGGCGCTCGTCCTCCACGATCAGGACCCGAGGGGGGCGGCGCGCGGCGCCTCGAGCGGGGCGGTGGTGGGAGACGGGCGGGAGCATGGGTTCAGGGTGGCAGGTCGAAGCTGAAGGAGTCTTCAGGGTCCTTCAGCGGGGCTTCAGCATCGGTCGGGCAGCGTGGTTCTCGCAGCACCGCATCCGTACTCGACTCTTCTCGCCCTTCTCACCCTTGGAACGGGAGTTCTCATGAAGCGCCGTACCCTCACACTCTCCGCTGTCGCCGCCGCCGTCGTGATCGGGGCCGGCACCGCCACGACGGTGGCCTTCGCCGGGGAGGCCGACGACGACACGTCGTCGGCCGCGTCGCGGTCCAGCGTGCGGGCCGTCGACGACGACGATCGCGACGACGCCGACTCCAGCGCCGGCTCCGGCGCCGGCTCCGGCGCCGACTCCGACGGTCGGGACGACGACCGGCGGGAGAACGCACGGGAAGCCCGGGACGCCCGGGTGAGCGCCGAGGAGGCCGTCGCGGCGGCCCTGCGGCACACGCCCGGCACGGCGACCGAGGTGGACCTCGACTCCGACGACGGCCGGCTCGTCTGGGACGTCGACGTCCTCTCCGGCGGGAAGACCTGGCACCACGTCGTGGTCGACCCCGGCACGGGCAAGGTGCTCGGGGCACACGTCGAGCCCGACGACGACGATGACGACGACTCGGCGCGGCGGGTGTCGAGCGCGCTCCGCGGGACGTCGACGTCGGCGGCCGACGCGGCGCGGGCGGCGGCGGGGCGGGGTGCGGTCACGTCCGTGGAGCTGGACGACGACGCGGGGTCGCGGGGGCGGGCCTGGGAGGTCGAGACGACGTCCCCGTCCGGGGTGGAGCGGCACTGGCACGTCTCCCTGACCGGGACCACCCCGACCCCGGCCTACGACGACTGACCTGCGCCGCCTTGGCCGGGGCCCGCCGCGCCCCGGCCCCACGCCGCCCCCGCCTTGGGCAGTCTGCCTCCCCCAGACTCCGTCCGGGGGGGACCCCCAGGGCGGCACGGGTGGGCAAGGCGGCACCCCAGCACCGGACGCGCATCACGACGAGCCCGCGCCACGACACCCCGCCGTAGGGGCCAAGCCCCCATCGCCGACTCCCGCACCGTCGTGGCTGATCGCGCAGTTCCCCGCGCCCCTGACGGGGCAGTCCGACCCGGGGCCCGCACCGTCACGCCGCCCCACCCCCTCCGGGGCGCTCGGCCCGGCACCGGGCGTATCGGTGTCCACCTCGGGCATGCGCTGCCCCGACCCGGGTCGCAGGTCTACCGATACGCCGATACGCCCAGCCCGCGCCGTGGCGCCGCCCCGATCCCACCATCCCGCCCCCTCC
>NZ_WWIA01000321.1 GCF_009870065.1 Streptomyces sp. SID5785
GCCACAGGCGAGCGACGATCAGCCCGAGCACGACCACGCCGAAGGTGATCCGCAGCCACGGCGGCACGGCGCCCGCGCCGGGCAGGTAGGCGAAGGAGGTCATGGGTGTCTCCTACCCGCTCCGCCGCTGGAGCGCTCCACGGTGCTACCCGCTCCACTCCTCGCGTCGCGGCAGATGCCGGACGGTCTGGCGGAGCTGCTTCTCGACCTCGAAGTGGTCGAGACCGTGTGCGTCGGCGTACGCGGTCACGGCCGCCTGCACCGCGGCCGCGGCCCGGAACCACGACTCGCGCTGGGCGGGCCGTTCGCTGTCGTCGAGGTGCTCGATCCTGCGGCCCGCGTCGTCGGCGGCCCGCTGCAGGGCGATCAGGCTGTCGGGGAGGTTCACGTGCGGATCGTAGGACCGGAGCCCGGACGGACCCCGGACCCGGCGCCCCGACCCGCCCGTCCGCCACACGTCGGGCCCACAGGCCCGCGCCGCGCCGGACGGGCGTGCGGTCCGCCGCGGATCAGGACCGGGAAGCGGTCCCGCACTCCTGCTCGCCGTCCGGTGCGCTCGCCGGCGCGAGCGGGCTGCTGCGGTCGTACGGGTCGACGACCGGGCCGTCGGGGCGCTCCCCGGAGCCGAACGTCGGCGTGAGGTACCCCGTGTACGAGCGGCAGCCGGCGTTCGTCGTGTCGATCTTGTTGCTGACCACGGCGAACGTGCCGTCCTTCATCCTGATCCTGTCCGGGTCGGCCCAGTCCATGACGACCTCGCGCCGCACGATGACGCGTGTGACCTCGTCGGAGTCGCCCCGCACGGCGGTGACCGGGTACACGTACGTGACGTCGGTGGTCACGCGCAGCGCCCGGTCGGCCCCCGGCGCCTGCGCGAAGCTGATGCGGCCGCGGACCTTGACCACGTCGCCGACGAGCCGCACTTTCGTGCCGTCGAAGCGGCTGAACAGGACCAGCGGGTTGAACTCCTCGCTCGGGTCGCGCAGCGAGGTCTCGATGAACGCCTTCTCCTTGGGCTGCTCCGGGTTGATGTACCCGATCGCCTCGCCGGGCCGCTCCCCGCGCAGCACGTCCCGGTCGAGGCTGGAGGCGACGAGGAAGTCCCGGCTGCGCTCCAGCGCGCGGGCCACCTGCGCGCGGTCCATCCAGCCGGTGGCGCGGGCGGCCGGCACCGTGATCCCGTCCGCGTCGTCCGCCCAGCGCAGGGCGGGCGAGCCCCGGAACGGCTCGGCGACGGTGGGGCGCTGCGTGTCACCGGTCGGCGGGGGAGCCGACGGCCTGGCCGTCTCGGCGCCGAGCGCGGTGGTCTCCTCGTCACCGCTCCCGCCGAACAGACCGGTCACCCGGCCCGGTGCGAGGGCGACGAGGAGCAGCGCCAGCGCGGCCACGAACCCGGCCACGTACCAGCCGGTCCGGCTGCGGCGCGGCGCCGGGCTGTGCGCCCGCCAGGCGTCGCC
>NZ_WWIA01000031.1 GCF_009870065.1 Streptomyces sp. SID5785
GGAACCCGGCGCCGTCGCGGCACGTCCCGCACCGGACCCGGCCGCCGTCGCCGCACTCGCCGCACGGCACAACGGCGGACTCAGCCTCGGCCGCCTCGGGCGCTGGGAGGAGGCCGGCGAGGTGCACCGCGCGGTCGCCGCCGAGCGCGAGCACCTCCTCGGCGAGGACCACCCCGACACCCTCACCAGCCGCTACGAGGTCGCCTTCACGCTCAGCCGCACCGGCCGGGCCGCCGACGCCCTGCGCGCCTACCGGCCCGTCGTCGAGGGCCGCGCGCGGGTGCTCGGCGCCGACCACCCCGACACCCTCGGCGCCCGGCAGGAGGTCGCGTACGTCCTCGGCAGGCTGGGCCGGCACTTCGAGGCGCACCAGGCGTACACGGCCGTGCTCGCCGCGCGCGAGCGCACCATGGGCCCCGAGCACCCCGACACCCTGCGCTGCCGCCACAACCTCGCCTTCAACCTCAGCCGGCTCGGCCGCCTCGAGGACTCGTACCGGATGGCGAGCGAGGTGGCCGAGGCGCGGGCCCGGATCCTCGGCGACGACCACCCCGACACCCTCGTCACACGGTGCGAAGTCGGCTACACCCTGGGCCGGTTGGGCCGCTGGAGCGAGGCCCTGCGCATCTACCGGGACGTGGCGGGCGCACGCGCCCACGCGCTCGGCGACGACCACCCCGACACCCTCGCCGCGCGCTACGAGGTCGGCGTCAGTCTGGGCCGGCTCGGTCACAGCGCCGAGGCGCTCACGCTCTACCGCGGGCTGGCCGAGGACCGCACCCGGGTCAGCGGCCCCACCGACCCCGAGACCCTGCGGGCCCGGCACGGCCTCGGCGTCAACCTCGGCCGCATGGCCCGCTGGGAGGAGGCGCTCGCGGAGGCCCGCGACGTGTGCGCGCTGCGCGAGCGGGTGCTCGGCCCCGACCACGTCGACACCCTGGTCAGCCACCGCGAGGTCGCCGTCGGCCTGGGCTGGCTCGGCCGCTGGCCGGACGCGCTCGGCGAGTACCGCACGGTCGCCGACGCCCGCGAGCGCGTCCTCGGCGCGGCCCATCCGGACACCCTCGCGAGCCGCAACGACGAGGCGCACTGTCTGGAGCAGCTGGGCCGCGCCACCGAGGCCGTCGAGCTGTACCGTCGAGTCGCGGCGCTGCGGCAGCGCCCCTGAGGGACGCCGGACGCAGGACCCCGGACCAAGGCCCCCGTACGGAGGAGACCGGATGCAGCAGCGGGATGTCGTGATCGTCGGCGGAGGGCACAACGGCCTGGTGGCGGCCGCCTATCTGGCCCGCGCCGGCCGCACCGTCACCGTTCTCGAACGGCTCGGCAGCACCGGTGGAGCCGCCGTCTCCACTCGCCCCTTCGCGGGCGTCGACGCCCGGCTGTCGCGCTACTCCTACCTGGTCAGCCTGCTGCCCCACAAGATCGTCAGGGATCTGGGCCTCGACTTCGCCGTCCGGGGCCGCACGGTCTCCTCGTACACCCCCGCCGAGCGCGACGGCCGCCCCACCGGACTGCTCGTCGGGGGCGGGGAGGAGCGCACCCGTGCCTCGTTCGCCCGGCTCACCGGCGACGACCGCGCCCACGAGGCGTGGACCCGCTTCTACGCGACGACCCGGCACGTCGCCGAGCGGGTCTTCCCCACCCTCACCGCGCCGCTGCCCAGCCGCCGGGCGCTGCGCGAGCGGGTGGGCGACGAGGCGGCCTGGCGGATGCTGTTCGAGGAACCCATCGGCGTCGCCGTCGAGGAGCACTTCGACGACGACCTGGTGCGCGGCGTCGTCCTCACCGACGCGCTCATCGGCACGTTCGCCGACGCCCACGACCCGGACCTCGCCCAGAACCGCTGCTTCCTCTACCACGTCATCGGCAACGGCACGGGCGACTGGGACGTCCCCGTCGGCGGCATGGGCGCCCTCACCGACGCCCTGGCCACCGCCGCCCGGGCGGCGGGCGCCGACCTCGTCACCGGCCGCGAGGTCACCCGGATCGAGACCGACGGACGCAGCGCCGAGGTGACGTACCGGGGCCCCGACGGCGAGGCCACCCTCGCGGCCCGGCACGTCCTGGTCAACGCCTCCCCGCAGGAGCTGGCCCGGCTGCTCGGCGAGGTGCCGCCGGCGCCCGCCGAGGGGGCCCAGCTCAAGGTCAACATGCTCCTGAAGCGGCTGCCCCGGCTCCGCGACACCTCCGTCGACCCTCGCGAGGCGTTCGCCGGGACCTTCCATGTCGCCGAGGGCTACGGCCAGTTGGCCACCGCGTACCAGGAGGCGGCGAACGGGGCGCTGCCCTCCGCGCCGCCCTCCGAGATCTACTGCCACAGCCTCACCGACCCCTCGATCCTCGGCCCCGACCTCGCCGCCCGCGGCTACCAGACCCTGACGCTCTTCGGACTGCACACGCCGGCCCGGCTGTTCACCGACGACAACGACGCCGCCCGGTCCGCGCTGCTCGCAGCCACGCTCGCGCAGCTCGACACCCACCTCGCCGAGCCCCTCGAGGACTGCCTCGCCGAGGACGCCGACGGCCGGCCCTGCATCGAGGCGAAGACCCCGCTCGACCTGGAGCGGGAGCTGCGGCTGCCCGGCGGCAACATCTTCCACCGGGCGCTCGCCTTCCCGTACGCGCAGGAGGGCACGGGCCGCTGGGGCGTCGAGACCTCCCACGCCAACGTGCTGCTGTGCGGGGCGGGAGCGGTGCGCGGCGGCGGGGTGAGCGGGGTGCCGGGGCACAACGCGGCCATGGCGGTTCTGGAGGCCTGACCCGCCGAGGCCCGCCGGTCGGACCGGCTCGCGCTGGTGTACGGTCGACTGCCGGTCAGGTGCCCGAGCGGCATGCCATGCGACACGACAGGGGCGGTGCCCGATGACTCCCCGCCGGAACGACGGTGCCCCCACCTTCACCGAGCAGGCCCGCCGCCGCCAGCTCGTCGAGTGCACCATCGACCTGATTGCGGAGAAGGGGCTCACCGCCGCCTCGCTGTCGGCGATCGCGGAGCGGGCCGGGCTGTCGAAGGCCGCGGTGCTCTACCACTTCACGTCGAAGGACAATCTGACGCAGGCGGCCTTCGCACACGTCCTCGACGCCTTCACCGGGTACGTCGCCGCGTGCGTGGCCGAGCGGGGCGACGATCCGCGGGCCGCGCTCCGCGCGTACGTGCGGGCGATGATCGGGTACCAGCGTGACCACCGGCGGCACGTCCGCGTCATCACCGAGACCCTCCTCGACGACCACGGCGGCACCCGCTTCCGTGCCCCCGGTCAGCACGATGTGGGCGGGCGTGGCCGGGCTCTCGCGGAGCTGCTCGAGGCCGGTCAACGGGCCGGGCAGTTCCGCGAGTTCGACCCCGGGACCGTCGCGCTCGCGGTGGGCGGCGCGATCGACGGGGTCGTCGCCCAGTGGCTCGCCGACCCCGGCGTCGACCTGGACGCGGCGGCGGACGAGCTGGAGACGTTCGCCCTGCGGGCCGTCGCGCGCTGACCCCGCTCAGGCCGGCCGGCGGGCGAAGGCCGGGGCGTGTTCGGGGCGGATCCCGATCCCGCCCAGGTAGCCGGTCACCGTGCGCAGCGCCGGCACCCGCCGCACCAGGCGCAGCGGCAGCGGCAGCCGGTCCCCGCGCAGGGTGCCGTCGAGCGCGGGACGCAGCAGCATGGCGTGCTCGCCGTCCTGCGTCCGCTGGGTCACGGCCGCGGGCAGCATCCGCCGCTTCTGCACCCGGGCCAGATCGGCGCGGCTCACCCGGCGGGCGCGCAACGGCCCGGCCAGGATGCGGGCGGCGGCCACGGCGTCCTGCACGGCGAGGTTGACGCCGACCCCGCCCGTCGGCGACATGATGTGGGCCGCGTCGCCGATGCAGAGCAGCCCGTCCCGGTGCCAGGTGGTGAGGCGGCCCATGGTCACTTCGAGGAGCCGGACGTCGTCCCAGGACCGGATGGCGGCGGTCACCGTGCGGTCCCAGCCGAGCAGTTCGCCCAGCCGGTCCCGGAAGCGGTCCAGGCCGGCGGCCCGCAGGGCGGCGTCGCTGCCGCGCCGGATCAGATAGGACGTCTGGTAGAAGTCGCCGCGGTCCATCGTCGCGGCGACCTGGCCGCCGCCGATGCTCAGGAACACCCGGCCGTCCTTGACCGCGTCGCGCGGTGCGGGCACCTTCACCTGCCACACGTCCATCGGCACCTCCCGGTAGACGGGCACGAGCCCGGCCGCCTCGCGCACCCGCGAGTCGCGTCCGTCGCAGGCGACGACGAGATCGGCCGCGAGCTCGCGCCCGACCGCGGCGCCGTCCTCCCCGCTCCGGTCGAGGTACCGGACCCCGTTCACCCGGCCGTCGGCCGCGGTGCGCAGCCCGGTCACCTCGGACCGCATCCGCAGGGTGAAGGCGGGCTCGGCGGCCGCGGCCGAGGCCAGCAGGTCGAGGAAGTCCCACTGCGGCACCATCGCGATGTACTTGTGCCGGCCGGGGATGCGGCGCAGGTCCCCGGCGATCACCTCGACGCCGTCGATGTGCATCCGCATCTCGGTGAGCCGGCGCTGCGGCAGCCGCGCGAAGCGGTCGCCGAGGCCCAGCTCGTCGAGCAGCCGCAGGGTGGAGGGGTGCACGGTGTCGCCCCGGAAGTCCCGCAGGAAGTCGCCGTGCTTCTCGAGGACCGTCACCTCGATCCCGGCGCGCGCGAGCAGCAGCCCGAGCATCATTCCTGCGGGTCCGCCGCCCACCACACAGCACGTCGTCCGTTCCACGCGTCCGCCCTCCTCGCCGGTCCACCTGTCGGTCGGACGCCGAGTCTAACCGCTCGGTCAGTTGTCTGACCGAGCGGTCAGCAGAGACGGTGGGTGCTCAGTCGCGGGAGGCCGTCCAGCCCGTCGCCTCGATCCGCGAGGAGTCGGCCGGGCGGGCGTCGTCGAAGAGCACGGACCGGCCCTCGGTGACCCGGATGCCGTCCACGTACGCGCCGCGGCCCACGTACAGCTTGTCGGTCGCGTACCGCCAGCGGATCCGGGTGGCCGGGGAGGCGAAGGAGCCGAGGTCCGCCGTGAGCCGGTGCCAGGTGCGGCCGGACCAGCCGTCCACCGAGCCGTCCGCGTGGTCCTGGGGGGCGTCGCCGCCGTGCCGCGTCGTGAACGGCAGCGGCGTCCAGTCGGTGCCGCCGTTCGTCGACACCTCCAGGTGCAGGAAGTCGGAGGCCGGTTCGGTGTCCCACCACAGCGCGCAGGTAAGCCCGGCGTCCCGTGGGCCGATGGGCAGGTCGGGCAGGGTGAGGGTCGCGGAGGACGCGTCGGCCGTGCCGGAGAACCAGGCGGTGCGCCCGTGGGCGGGGCGCACGGCGACGGCCCGCGCCATGTGGGTGCCCGCGGCGACCCGGGGTGCGGAGCCGGACCGCCAGGTGCGCACCGGGTGCACGGAGTTGCCCAGCACGATGAGGAAGGAGTCGGTCGTCGGGTCGAGCACCAGCGAGGTGCCCGTGAAGCCGGTGTGACCGGCCGTGCGCGGCGTCGCCATCGCGCCCATGTACCAGTGCTGGTAGAGCTCGAAGCCGAGTCCGTGGTTGTCGCCGGGGAACGCGGTGTTGAAGTCGGTGAACAGCAGGTCGACGGAGTCCCGGGTGAGGATCCTCGCCCTGCCGTAGGTGCCGCCGTTGAGCAGGGTGCGGCCCAGGACCGCCAGGTCCCACGCGGTGGAGAAGACGCCTGCGTGCCCGGCGACGCCGCCGAGTCCGAACGCGTTCTCGTCGTGGACCTCGCCCCACACCAGCCCCCGGTCGAGACCCGACCAGGGTGCCCGGGCGTCCTCCGTCGCCGCGATCTTCGGCTTCCAGGAGGCGGGCGGGTTGTAGCGGGTGCGGGACATGCCGAGCGGTCCGGTGATCCGCTCGTGCAGGAGCCGGTCGAGCGGGGTGCCGGTCAGCTCCTCCAGGACGAGTTGGAGCGAGATCAGGTTGAGGTCCGAGTAGAGATAGGTGCTGCCCGGCGGGTTCTGGAGCTTCTCGGCCCAGATCAGCCGGATCTGGGCCTCGCGGGTGGGCTCCGTGTAGAGCGGGATCCAGGAGCGGAAGCCGGAGGTGTGCGTGAGCAGCTGACGGATGGTCACGTCCTGCTTGCCGCCGCCCGCGAAGTCCGGGAGGTACGAGGCGACCGTCGCCTCCAGGGTGAGGCGGCCGCGCTCGATCTCCTGCACGGCGATGATCGACGTGAAGAGCTTGGAGACGGAGGCCAGGTCGAAGACGGTGTCCTCGGCCATGTCGATCTGCTGGTCGGGCGGGAACTCGACGCCGGTGTCCGTCGTGTCGTCGTAGTGCGCGTACCGCACCGCCTTGCCGATCGGCTGGTGCAGCGCCACGGTGCCGCCGCGCCCGGCGAGCAGCACCGCGCCCGCGTACCAGGGGTGCTCGGGGGAGGGGCCGAGGAACTTCTCGGCGTCGGCGACCAGTTGGCGCAGGTGTCCGGCGAGCAGGCCCGCGCGCTCCGGCGAGCCGTGGCGCAGAGTGGGGCGGGCCGGACGCGCGGGGGCCGCGGCGGCGGGGCCCGCGGGGAACGGGGTGAGGGCCAGCGCGCCACCCAGGGCGAGAGTCGCGGCGCCCAGCCGGCGCCGGGTGAGACCGGAGCTCGCCCGGCCCGCTTCCGTCGATCTCATGCACAGCCTCCTGAAAGTATCTTTCGGGATCTCGCTCGACGGGTGAAACTTTTATGTCAGAGCAGGTGTGTGTCAACCGTCCCGGCCGGGCCCAGGGAATCTGACGAGGTATCAGAAAAGGTCTTCCGTCGTCCGGTTCGCTGCGGCATCCTGCGCCCATGCAGACGGAGCTGAGCAACAGACTGGGCATCGAGCACGCGGTCTTCGGGTTCACCCCGTTCCCCGCGGTGGCCGCCGCCATCAGCCGCGCCGGAGGCTTCGGCGTGCTCGGCGCGGTCCGCTACACGGCACCCGACGAACTCAAGCGCGACCTCGACTGGCTGGACGCGCACGCCGACGGACGTCCCTACGGGCTCGACGTCGTGATGCCCGCCAAGAAGGTGGAAGGCGTCACCGAGGCCGAGGTCGAGGCGATGATCCCGGAGAGCCACCGGGCCTTCGTCACCGAGACCCTCGCCCGGCACGGCGTGCCCGAACTCGCCGAGGGCGAGGCCTCCGGCTGGCGCATCACCGGCTGGATGGAACAGGTCGCCCGCAGCCAGCTCGACGTCGCGTTCGACTACCCCGTCAAGCTCCTCGCCAACGCGCTCGGTTCGCCCCCGGCCGATGTCATCGCCCGCGCCCACGAGCACGACGTCCTCGTCGCCGCGCTCGCGGGCAGCGCCCGCCACGCCCGCAAGCACGCGGAGGCCGGCATCGACATCGTCGTCGCCCAGGGCTACGAGGCCGGCGGGCACACCGGCGAGATCGCCTCCATGGTGCTCACCCCCGAGGCCGTCGACGCCGTGGCGCCGCTGCCGGTCCTCGCCGCGGGCGGCATCGGCAGCGGCCGGCAGGTCGCCGCGGCCCTCACCCTCGGGGCGCAGGGCGTCTGGCTCGGCTCGCTGTGGCTCACGACGACCGAGGCCGACCTGCACTCCGCGGCGCTCACCCGGAAGCTGCTCGCGGCGGGGTCGGGGGACACGGTGCGCTCGCGGGCGCTGACCGGGAAGCCCGCGCGTCAGTTGCGCACCGAGTGGACCGACGCGTGGGACGACCCGGCCGGGCCCGGGACGCTGCCGATGCCCCTGCAGGGGCTGCTGGTCGCCGAGGCCGTGTCGCGGATCCAGAAGTACGAGGTCGAGCCGCTGCTCGGGACGCCCGTCGGGCAGATCGTGGGGCGGATGAACGAGGAACGCAGCGTGCAGGCCGTCTTCGACGAGCTGACCCGGGAGTTCGAGGTGGCCGTCAGCCGGCTGAACCGGATCGCGGGGAGGTAGCCGATCGCCTCCGGGTGCGGGGCGCGGGATCCGCGGCGCGCGGGGCCCGCACCTTACGGGCGCGGGCCGTGACATCGGCTCCGCCGCGAGGCGCGACCGGCCACCACGCGACCGGCCACGACGCGACCGGCCATGACGCGACCCGCACCCGGCGGCGCACCCGCCCCGACCCACCGAGAAGCCGCGAACGCCGAGCGACCCCAGAAGGGACCCACCGCCATGACCGACCCGACCGCGAAGCCCCCCAACGGCTTCTGGGCGCAGGCCGCCCAGGACCCCGGCCGCCCCGCCCTGCTCGCCCCCGACGGCACCGAGTGGACCGCCGGCGACCTGCACGCCGCGGCGAACCGCCTCGTCCACGGCCTGCGCGCCGCAGGTCTGGAGCGGGGCGACGCCTTCGCCGTCGTCCTCCCCAACGGCGTCGAGTTCTTCACCGCCTATCTCGCCGCCTCCCAGGCCGGTTTCTACCTGGTCCCGGTCAACCACCATCTCGTCGGCCCCGAGATCGCCTGGATCATCGCGGACTCCGGCGCCAAGGTGCTGATCGCGCACGAACGCTTCGCCGAGCAGGCCCGGGCCGCCGCCGACGAGGCGAAGCTCCCGGCCACGCACCGCTACGCCGTCGGCGCCGTCGACACCTTCCGCCCGTATGCCGAACTGCTCGACGGGCAGCGCGCGGAGCCGCCCGCCGACCGCACCCTCGGCTGGGTCATGAACTACACCTCGGGCACCACCGGCCGCCCCCGGGGCATCCGCCGCCCGCTCTCCGGCAAGCTCCCCGAGGAGTCCTACCTCGGCGGGTTCCTCGGCATCTTCGGCATCAGGCCCTTCGACGACAACGTGCACCTCGTGTGCTCGCCGCTCTACCACACGGCCGTGCTGCAGTTCGCGGGCGCGGCGCTGC
>NZ_WWIA01000322.1 GCF_009870065.1 Streptomyces sp. SID5785
GAAGGCGCCGGCAGACGGCAGGCGGCCCGGGCGTGGTGCCGGATCAGCGGCGAATGAGTCCGAGATCGGTGGCGGTGGCCACGGCCGCGGTGCGGGACTCGGTGCCGAGCTTCGCGTAGATGCGGACCAGGTGGGACTTGACGGTGCCCTCGGTGAGGTGGAGCCGCCGTCCGATCGCCTGGTTGGACAGTCCGTCGGCCACCAGCGAGAGGACCTCGGTCTCACGACGGGTCAGACGGGTGGCGGGGGTGCGCAGTCGGTTCATGAGCCGGTCGGCGACGGTGGGTGCGAGGGTGGTGCGGCCCGCGGCGGCGGTGCGGACGGCCGCGGCGAGATCCTCGGGCGGGGCGTCCTTGAGGAGGTAACCGGTCGCGCCCGCCTCGATGGCGGGCAGCGTGTCGGCGTCGGAGTCGTAGGTGGTGACGATCAGCACGCGTGGCGCGCCCGGCCGTGCGGTGATCTGCGCGGTGGCCTCGGCGCCGCCCATGCCCTTGCCGAACTGCAGGTCCATGAGGACGACGTCGATGTCGCCCTGCCCGGCGCGTGTCACCGCCTCCTCCGCGGTGGCGGACTCCGCGACGACGGCCAGACCGGGTTCGGTCTCCAGGACGGCGCGCAGCCCCGCTCGGACCACGGGGTGGTCGTCGGCCAGGAGCAGGCGGATCGGCTTGTCGGTCACCGGTGGTCCTCGGGTTCTGTCTCGGTGGGCTGAGAGAGGGGGAGCCGGGCGGCCAGCGCGGTGCCGTGGCCCGGAGCGGAGTCGACCGTGAGGGTGCCGCCCAGGGTGCGCATGCGCGTCCGCATGGCTGCCAGGCCGAAGCCGCCGGTGGCAGTGCCGGTGCCGGGTGCGGGCAGGTCCTCGGGGTCGAACCCGGTGCCGTTGTCGACGACATCGAGCGCGACCAGGTCGTCCAGATAGCTGAGGGTGACCTCGGCCGTGGTGGCGTGGGCATGCCGGACGGTGTTGGCGAGGGCGGACTGGGCAATGCGCAGCAGGGCGACGTCGTGCGCGGTCGGCAGGTCGGTGGGGTCGCCGGTGACGCGGAAGCGGGCGGTGACCGGGTGCCGGG
>NZ_WWIA01000323.1 GCF_009870065.1 Streptomyces sp. SID5785
TCCTGGACGCGTACGTCGCCACCGCCGACCACGCGCTCGCCAACCCGTCGTGGCTGGTCGGCCGGCTCGTCGAGGCCACGGACCCGGCCGGCGGCATGTTCCTCCACCTCGTGTACGGGCAACTGCCGCTCGCCGCCGCCCTCGTGGGCCTGTACCAGCTGCGCAACGTCGCGACGGAGCGGCGCTTCCCGCAGCATCACCTGGTGCGCACGTTCCTCGCCATCGGGCTGCTCGGCCCGGCGATCTACATGATCTTCCCGGTCGTCGGCCCGGTCTTCGCCTACGGCGCCGACGGCGGCCAGTGGGCGGCGGCGAACGTGTGGCCCGACGTGCTGCCGACGATCGGCGCCCCCCAGGCGTTCCGGTTCGACGAGATCACACCGCGCAACTGCATGCCGAGCCTGCACACCGCGTGGGCGGTCTCGCTGTTCCTGCACACCCGCAAGGGCGCGCGATGGATGCGCTGGGCGGGCACGTTCTGGCTCGTCGCCACGCTCACCGCGACGCTCGGCTTCGGCTATCACTACGGCGTCGACCTCGTGGCCGGCGTGGTGTTCTGCCTGACGATCGAGGCGTCGATGCGGTCCTTCTCGCGCGGCTGGGACCTCTCCTCGACCCGCATGGTGGCCTACGGCGGCGTCGTGTTCACCCTGCTCCTGGTGGCGTACCGCTGGCTGCCGACCCAGATGGCCGACCACCCCTGGGCCTTCGGTCCGCTGCTGCTGATCCTGCTCGGCTCCGTGATCGCCCTGTACGCCCGCACGTCGAAGCGGTGGGACAGCACCGAGGCCGTGCCCGTGCCCCGGCAGACGACGCCGACCCCGGCGACGGACGTCCAGCCCGAGCCCGCGGCCTGACCCCGGCCGCGTACGGCCGCACGTGAGCGCCCCGGCACCGGGATCCGGTGCCGGGGCGCTGCCGTCGCTGCGGACCCGGAGGTCAGTCGCCGTAGCCGTGGCCGCCGTCGCAGCCGCAGTCGTCCTTCTCCTCGACGGTGAAGTCGACGCCGCCGACGTCGCCGTGGGTGGCGTCGACCTGCTCGGTGTCCTCGCCCGAGGCGTCCTCGCCGTCACCCGGCTCGACGTGGACCGCGTAGTCGCCGGTGGCCACGTCGGGGAACGTGTAGTGACCGTCCTCGTCGGGCTCGGCGGTGACCGGGTGGTTGTCGTCGTCCAGGACGGGCGTGCCGTCGGGGTGCTGGAGCTCGACGACCGTGTCCTCGGGCAGCGGGGTGTCGTCCGTCTCGTCGACGGTGCCGCTGATGTCGACCGTCTCGGCGGCGAACCACACCTGGTAGGCGGGGATCCCGGTCCGCACGGAGAAGGTCAGCGTCAGGGTGCGCACCTCGGCCGTCGGGCGCAGCCAGGCGGAGGCGCCGGAGGTGTCGCTCCCGCTGCCGTGCAGCGTGCTGGTCCCCGGGACCCAGGTCGGCTGGTCGGTGAACGGGCCGCCGCCGGTGCAGGTGGACGGCCGCGGCGAGGCGTCGCAGTAGTTGAACGCGCTCTGGAAGCCGAGCTGGGCCGCCGTCAGGGCGTGTCCGTCCGGGCCGGTCGCGGAGATCTTGACGTCGTCGGCGTCGACGTCGCCGAGCGCGATGCCCCAGCCGCCGGGCGTCGGGACCTGGTCGAACGTGAAGGTGGTGCTGGACGGGGTGCGGCCCGATGCCGTCGCGAGGTTCAGGTAGGGCTTGCCCTGGGAGGAGCCGTAGACCTGGCCGAACGGCGTCTGCTCACCGAGGAACGCCGAGCCGCCCGCGGACACCCGCGGCCGGGTGCTGTTCGTCGTGAACGTCCCCTCGGGGCCGCCCGTCGCGCCGGTGGAGACGGTGCCGCTGGAGGCGGGCGGCGCCGCGTCGAGGGTGTACCGGGCGTACTCGGTGCCCTCGGCGGCGGCGGGCGCCGCGGAGAGGCCGAGGGCGACGAGCGAGGCGGCGGTCAGAGGAAGGAGGCGGGAGGTTCTGAACAGGCGCATGAAGCCGTCTTCCGGGTCGGCGGAAAGGTCGACGGTCAGCCTCCACGCCAGCCATACAAACGGGATGTATCAACGCGGAGCGGTCCCCGGAATGTCACCCCGACGGGTCAGGCGCGACGCACCCGGCGGCGCCCCGCCGCAGGAAGGGGAGCACCACGTCGAGGAACGCGCGGGGGCTGGTGCGGTGGACGAGGTGACCGGCCGGCACCGTGACGAGCCGTGCGCGCGGGACGCGGTCGGCGAGCGCGGCGATGTCGGCCTGCGGCACATGGCTGCCCGGGCCGCCCGCGACGGCGAGCGTCTCGGCGGTGATGTCGCCGAGGCTCCGCGCCCACGCGGGGTCCGGGCGGTCCAGCTGGGCGCGGACCTCGGCCACGGCCGCCCAGTCGAAGGACAGCTCGCCCTCGGGCCGTACGGCGGGACGCGGTGCGCGCGGCCGCAG
>NZ_WWIA01000324.1 GCF_009870065.1 Streptomyces sp. SID5785
CGCGAGCACCCCTCGCGCACCCTCGTCGTCATCAAGCGGGTCTCGCGCACCCCGCGCGACCGCACGACCTCGCGCCTCGACGCCGAGGTCCGGGTGGGCGCCGAGGCCGGCACCGGCGAGACCGTCGTGCTGCGCCTGTACGGGGAGGTCGTCCACCACGCCCAGTCGGTCGTCCTGCCGCTGCTGCTGCCGGACGCCCCGACGGTCGTCTGGTGGCCCGTGGACGCCCCGCTCGACCCCGCCCAGGACCCGCTGGGCGCGCTGGCCCAGCGCCGCGTCACGGACACGTACGCGACCGAGCAGCCGGTCCAGGAGCTGGAGGCCCGCGCGGCCGCCTACTCCCCCGGCGACACGGACCTGTCGTGGACCCGGATCACCCCCTGGCGCTCGATGCTCGCCGCGGCGCTCGACCAGGTCGACTGCAAGGTGACCTCGGTCGGCGTCGAGGGTGAGGAGTTCAACCCGAGCTGCGAGCTCCTGGCGATGTGGCTCGCCGACCGGCTCGGTGTTCCCGTGCGGCGCACCCTGTCGACGGGCCCCGGGCTGACCTCGGTGCGCCTGGAGACGGACTGCGGGCCGATCGTCCTCGACCGGGCCGACGGCACGCTGGCCACGCTCTCCATCCAGGGCCAGCCGGACCGCGCGGTCGCGCTCAAGCGCCGCGAGACGTCCGAGCTGATCGCGGAGGAGCTGCGCCGGCTCGACCCGGACGACACGTACGCGGCCGCGCTGAAGTTCGGCGTGGACCGGCTCGGCGACGCGGCGGCTCAGGAGGCCCCGGCCGACCCGGCCGCCGCGGAACCCGTGAAGCCCGTGAAGAAGGCCGCCCCCGCGCGGAAGGCGGCCGCGAAGAAGGCTCCGGCCAAGAAGGCGGCGACGAAGTGAGCGCAGCACCCCAACTCGTCGTCCACCGCGACAAGGAGCTGATGGCGCAGGCGGCCGCGGCCCGGCTGATCACCAAGATCGTCGACGCCCAGGCCACCCGCGGCTCCGCCTCCGTCGTCCTGACCGGCGGCCGCAACGGCAACGGGCTGCTGGCCGCGCTCGCGGCGGCGCCCGCACGCGACGCGGTCGACTGGGGCCGGCTCGACCTGTGGTGGGGCGACGAGCGCTTCCTGCCCGAGGGCGACCCCGAGCGCAACTACACCCAGGCGCGCGAGGCGCTCCTCGACAGCGTCCCGCTCGACCCGGACCGCGTGCACCCCATGCCCGCGGCGGACGGCCCCTACGAGGCGGACGCGGCGGCCGAGGTGTACGCGGCCCGGCTGGCCGCCGCGGCGGGCCCGGAGGACCACGGCGAGGTCCCGACCTTCGACGTGCTGATGCTCGGCGTCGGCCCGGACACCCACGTCGCCTCGCTCTTTCCCGAGCTGCCCGCGGTCCGCGAGACCGAGCGCACGGTCGTCGGCGTGCACGGGGCCCCCAAGCCGCCGCCCACCCGCATCACGCTCACGCTCCCGGCGATCCGGGCCGCGCGCGAGGTGTGGCTGCTGGCGGCCGGCGAGGACAAGGCGAAGGCCGCGGCGATCGCCCTGTCCGGAGCGGGCGAGATCCAGGCGCCCGCGGCCGGTGCGTACGGCCGCTCGCGCACCCTGTGGCTGCTCGACGCGGCGGCGGCCTCGCAGCTGCCGCCCGAGCTGTATCCCCCGGCGATCGCCTGAGGCGACCCGTCGCAGACCCGTCACAGAGGCCCCGTGCCCCCCGGATTCCGCTCCGGAGGCGCGGGGCCTCACGCGTGCTGCGGGACCCGGTAGGCGGAGCCGTCGCTCGCGCGGACGAGGAGCCCGTCGGTGACGCAGTACCGGCGCAGTGCGGCCGTGTCGTCGTGGACGGTGCGCAGCGCCTCGTTGACCTCGGTCTCGCTGTAGGTGCGCGCCGGGTCGAAGAGGGTGTCCGTGAGGTGCACGAGGAGCTCGTGGCGGACGGTGGGGCGCACCGGGATCGCGGTGAGCCGTCCGCGGGCGAAGAAGCCCGCGAGGTGGCGCGGGACGCCGCCGGCGGACTCGGCGGTCCTGGCTCTGCGGAACACCTCGGGGCCGGCCCGCAGCGATCCGTCGTCGAGCCGCTCGACCAGGCCGGACGCGAGGAGCTTGCCCAGATGGCGGCGGGCCGCCGGGGAGTCTGCCTCGCGCGGCGGGAGGTCGCCGAGCACGATCCGTGCGTACAGCTCGAGTCGTTCGGGGTCGGACAGGGCCGACATGAGGTGGTCCACGGAAGTGCCTCCCGGCAGGGTCACGGACCGGCAGTCTGGCCCGCCGGGCGGCGCTCCCGCATCCGATTAACCCAACGCGGTCAACGTCCTCGCAGTTCCCGGTACTTGGCGACGAGTGCCCGGGTCGACGCGTCGAGGCCGGGGACGTCGGCACCGTCGGTCAGCGCCGGCTCGACCCGCTTGGCGAGGACCTTGCCGAGCTCGACGCCCCACTGGTCGAAGGAGTCGATGTTCCACACCGCTCCCTGGACGAACACCTTGTGCTCGTACAGGGCGACGAGCTGGCCGAGCACGGACGGGGTCAGCGCCTTGGCGAGGATCGTCGTGGTCGGGTGGTTGCCCTTGAACGTCTTGTGCGGGACGAGCTCCTCGGGCACGCCCTCGGCGCGCACCTCGTCGGGCGTCTTGCCGAAGGCCAGGGCCTGCGTCTGCGCGAAGAAGTTGGCCATCAGCAGGTCGTGCTGGGCGACGAGGCCGGGCAGCAGGTCGGCCACCGGCTCGGCGAAGCCGACGAAGTCGGCGGGGATCAGCTTGGTGCCCTGGTGGATCAACTGGTAGTACGCGTGCTGCCCGTTCGTCCCGGGAGTGCCCCACACGACCGGGCCGGTCTGCCACTGCACCTCCTCGCCGTCGCGCTGCACGTACTTGCCGTTCGACTCCATGTCGAGCTGCTGCAGGTAGGCGGTGAAGCGGGAGAGGTAGTGCGAGTAGGGCAGCACGGCGTGCGACTGGGCGTCGTGGAAGTTGCCGTACCAGATGCCCAGCAGGCCCATGAGGAGCGGCACGTTGGACTCGGGCGGCGCGGTGCGGAAGTGCTCGTCGACGAGGTGGAAGCCGTCGAGCATCTCGCGGAACGCCTCGGGCCCGATCGCGATCATCAGCGAGAGACCGATCGCGGAGTCATACGAATAACGTCCGCCGACCCAGTCCCAGAACTCGAACATGTTGGCCGTGTCGATGCCGAACTCGGCGACCTTCTCGCTGTTCGTCGAGAGCGCCACGAAGTGCTTCGCGACCGCGTCCTGACCGGCCCTCAGCTCGGTGAGCAGCCAGTTGCGCGCGGAGGTCGCGTTCGTGATCGTCTCGATGGTCGTGAAGGTCTTGGAGGCGATGACGAACAGCGTCTCGGCCGGGTC
>NZ_WWIA01000325.1 GCF_009870065.1 Streptomyces sp. SID5785
CCCCCGCCCCGCCCGGCCCGGTCGACTCGCCGCGCCCCGCGAGCCCGGCGGCACCGGCGGAGACGTTTCCGCTGCCCCCGGCCGCGTCCAGCCCGCCGCCCCGGTGAGCGGCGCGGGCCGCCTCACGCATCGGGGTCATTGATCCGACACCGGCGACCCGGTGCTTTACTTCGCCAACTGCCCCGCCAAGTATCCCTTTTGTCCGCGGGACGTCCGCGGTCGGCCCGCGGTCGGCCCGCGACCTGCCCGCGGCCCGCACGGCGATCCGCCCGCGACGAAAGGGATGTGCCCCAGCGATGAGAGCAGCAGCGTCCGTCTCCGCCCGTTACGCCGCCGCGGGGTCCCTGGTGCTGGCCGCGCTGGCGGCCGCCCCGGCGGCCCCCGCGAGCGCCCTGCCCCCGGGACCCGACGACGCCCGTGCCCGCGGCACCGCGCTCGCCGCCGAGC
>NZ_WWIA01000326.1 GCF_009870065.1 Streptomyces sp. SID5785
CCCGCGACGACCGCCTTCACGTGCTGGCGCCGCCGCATCAGATCGGGCGGCCGGGCGTGCAGCGAGCACGGGTCGAACTCGGGCGAGCGCAGCAGCGACGCCGCCCGCGCGTCGTCCTCCGCCCGTACCCCGCCCGCCTCCGCGAGTGCCCCCGCCCGCTCCTCCTCGTCGCAGCCCGCCGACGCGAGCACCGCGCGCACGCCCGCGTCGTCGAGCCGCTCGAGGCCGTACAGCACGTACGCGGCGCGGGCCGGACCGGTGAGCGCCGACAGCCGCTGGTCCAGGGCCAGTTCGTCGGCGCCGCCGGACTTCGGGAACAGCCGCAGCCCCCACACCTGCGGCAGCAGCGGAGGCCACGGGACGCGCCGCGGCAGGCCCGCGCGCAGCAGCGGCCGCCCCGCGTCGAGCGCCCTGCGCAGCACCCGCGCCCGCACGTACGCGTACCCG
>NZ_WWIA01000327.1 GCF_009870065.1 Streptomyces sp. SID5785
TGTGCAGCTCACCGCGATCGGCGTGGGCGGCATCATCGGCGCGGGCATCTTCACCCTCGCGGGCACCGTCGCGAACGAGAAGGCGGGTCCTGCCGTCCTGGTCTCGTTCCTGATCGCGGGCGTGGCGAGCGCCGCGGCGGCCCTGTCGTACGCCGAGTTCGCCGGGCTCATCCCGAAGGCCGGCTCGGCCTACACGTACGGATACGCGGTGCTCGGTGAGCTCGTGGGCTGGTTCATCGGGTGGGACCTGCTCCTCGAGTACACGGCGATCGTGGCGGTGGTCGCGATCGGCATCTCGGGCTACTTCAGTTTCCTGCTCGGCGAGATGGGGCTCGAACTGCCGCGGTGGATGCTGGGTGCGCCGGGCACCGGCGACGGGCACCGGGTCGACCTGTTCGCGGCGGCGCTGTGTCTGCTGATCGCGTATCTGCTGACGCTCGGGATCAAGAACGCGGCGCGTTTCGAGACCGTGGTCGTGGTCCTCAAGGTGCTCGTGGTGCTGCTGGTGATCGCGGTGGGCTTCTTCCACATCAACACCGGGAACTACTCGCCGTTCTTCCCGTTCGGGGTCAGCGGGGCCTTCACCGGCGCGGCGACGGTGTTCTTCGCGGTGTTCGGCTACGACGCGATGTCGACCGCCGCCGAGGAGTCCAAGGACGCCCAGCGGCACATGCCGAAGGCGATCATCTACTCGCTCGTGATCTCGATGGTCCTGTACGTGCTGGCCTGCCTGGTGCTGACGGGCATGCAGAACTACAAGGACATCGACCCGGAGAGCGGGTTCTCGACGGCGTTCAAGTCGGTGGGCCTGAGCGGGCTCGCGGACGTGATCGCGGTGGGCGCGATCATCGGCATCCTCACCGTGATGTTCACGTTCATGCTGGGCGTCACGCGCGTGTGGTTCTCGATGTCGCGCGACGGGCTGCTGCCGAAGTGGTTCGCGAAGACGCACCCGACGCGGCACGTGCCGACGCGCGTGACGTGGATCGTCGGGTTCGCGTCGGCCGCCATCGCCGGGTTCCTGCCGATCGGTGAGGCGGCCGAGCTGACCAACATCGGCATCCTGCTGGCGTTCGTGGTGGTGTGCGTCGCGGTGATCGTGCTGCGCTACCGGCAGCCCGAGCTGCCCCGCACCTTCCGCACGCCGGGCATGCCGGTCGTGCCCGCGGTCGGGGTCGTGTTCTCCATCTGGCTGATCACGTTCCTGGAGTGGCAGACCTGGGTGCGGTTCGCCGTCTGGTTCCTGATCGGGCTCGTCATCTACTTCGGGTACTCGTACAAGCGGTCCGAGCTGAACCGCACGGGCCCCGGCGCCGGTACCGGGGCCGAGTAGCTCCTCACCGGGACATGACGAGTCCGTCGCGGGCCGCGCCCCGGCCGAGGACGGCCCGGCGGACGGCGTCGCGCACGCCGGCCAGGTCGGCCCCGTCCTCGATGGCGCGGCCCAGGTTCACGACGCGGCCCGTGCCGACGTCGAACCACTGCGGCACGAACTCGGCCTTCGTCACCTGCCAGCGCTCACCGGCGCGGGCCGGGGGCGCGAAGGTGAAGCGGCCGACCGAGCTCATGTTGCCGCGGGCGTCCGGGTCGCCGTCCCCGTTGACCATCTGGCCGGCGATCTGGTCGCCCATCCCGTACACGATCCAGGTGCCGTTGACCTTCTCGTAGGCCTGCGGGACATGCGCGTGGGTGCCGAGGATCAGGTCGATGTCGGGACGGCCGCCGGTGCGGGAGGCGGTGAGTTCGCGGCCGAGGGACAACTGGCCCGCGTCCGGCTCGTCCTGCCACTCCGTGCCCCAGTGCATGGAGACGACCACGACGTCGGCTCCCGCGCGGCGGGCGGCCCGGGCGTCCTCGACGATCCGCCGGCGGTCCGTCAGGTTCACCGACCACGGCTTGCCGTCGGGCATCGGATGGCCGTTCGTGTCGTAGGTGTAGGCGAGCTGGGCGATCCGGGCGCCGCCCGCCTCCAGCCATGCGGGGGCCCGGCCCTCCCCCGCGGTGCGGCCGGAGCCCGCGTGCCGCACGCCCGCCCGGTCGAGGGCGCCCAGGGTGCGGGCGATGCCGTCCGCACCGTCGTCGAGGGTGTGGTTGGAGGCGGTGGAACAGGAGTCGTAGCCGGTGGCTCCGAGCCCCGCGGCCACCTCGGGCGGCGACGTGAAGTCGGGGTAGCCGCGGTAGTCGCCGTCGGCGCCGTACACGGTCTCCATGTGGCAGATCGCCACGTCCGCGCGGGACACGACGGGCTTCATCCCGGCCAGCATCGGGCGGAAGTCGTATCCGTCGCCGCCCGCGTCGGTGCGGGCCTGCTCGATGATCGAGTCGTGGGGCAGGACGTCGCCGGACGCGACGAGGGTGAACGGTCGGGTCGCCGGGGCGGCGGGGGCCGGGCGGCCCGAGGGCGCGTCGCTCGGCGCGTGCGCCGGGCCTCCTCCGGGTGCGGCGCAGCCGGCGCCGAGTCCGATCAGGGCGGCCGCGAGGGCCAGCGCCTTGCTGCGCGTACTGCTCCGTGTCGTCGCTCTCATCGACCAGGCTCCCTGTCACAGGCGGGGCGGCGGACTGCCGTAAATATCCACATATGGCCATCGGGGAGGGTCAAGGCACCGTGCCGGAGCGTCGCCGGAACGGCGGCACGCCACCGGCCCGCTCGACCCGTTCGCCGCACCGCTCGTCGAGCGCATCGACCGCCTGCCGCACACCGGCGCGCGCCGTCTGGGCGGCACGGGCCCCCTGCGCTGCCATACGCGCATGACGACGGCGCTGAGGACACCACGGACGACGGAGACGGACCTCGCGCAGGTCCAGCGGGAGCACGGCGGGCCGCTCTACGCGTTCCTGCTGCGGCTGTGCGACGGCGACCGGCAGCGGGCGGAGGACCTGGTCCAGGAGACGTTCGTACGGGCCTGGCAGCACCCGGAGGCGCTGCGCTCCGCGCACGAGTCGGTGCGGCCCTGGCTGTTCACCGTCGGGCGGCGGCTGGCCATCGACGCCCGCCGGGCCCGGCTCGCCCGGCCGGCCGAGGTGGGCGGCGCCGTGCTGGACAGCGCGCGGGTGTGCGCGGACCACGCGGAGCGGTCGGCGGCGACGCTCGACGTGCGCGAGGCGGTGGCCACGCTGAGCCCCGAGCACCGGGCCGTGCTGCTCGAGGTGTACTTCAAGGGCGCGAGCGTGGCCGAGGCCGCCCGCACGCTCGGCATCCCCGCGGGGACCGTCAAGTCCCGTGCGTACTACGCCTTGCGGGCGCTGCGCAGGGTCCTTCCGGGATACGCGCCCGACCTGCGGTGAAACGGAAGTCCGGGTCAAGCATCGGCAAAGCGCCTGCCCCGGAGGGCGTTTCCTCGGTTGAGTAATCCGCTGACCTGCCCGGCGCGTTCGACGCGCGGGCCCGGGGCCGGGCGCCGTGCGCGGGCCGGAGGAAGGCGGACAGGGATGCGGTACGGGAGTCAGGACGGCGCGGCGGGCGCCGACAGCGGCGGCACGCAGGGGCCGGGCGGTGAACTGACCGTCCCCATGGCCTGGTTGTACGCCGAGTACATCGCGGACGAGCTGCTGCGCACCGGGGATCTGATGCCGCCGACGTCCTTCGAGTTCCGCGCGGGGCGGGACGCCCTCGCCCTCACGATCTATCTCTCGGACGTGAGCGACGAGCTCTCCGGCATCAGAGTCGTGTCCCAGCTA
>NZ_WWIA01000328.1 GCF_009870065.1 Streptomyces sp. SID5785
GGTGACGAGGTCGCCGAACCACATGTGGGCCATCTCGTGCAGGATCACGTTGGCCCGGCGCTCGTAGGACGCCTGCGTGACCTTGCCGCGGAAGATGAACTCCTCGCGGAAGGTGACCATGCCCGGGTTCTCCATGGCGCCGAGGTTGTACTCGGGCACGAAGGCCTGGTCGTACTTGCCGAAGGGGTACGGGTAGTCGAACTGCTCGTGGAAGAAGTCCAGCCCCTGCTTCGTCACCAGGAAGATGTCGTCGGCGTCGAAGTACGGCGCGAGGCCCTTGCGGCACATGGCGCCGAGCGGGATCTCGAGGTCGCCGCGCCGGTAGGTGTCGGTCACGTAGTGGTAGGGGCCCGCGACGATCGCCGTGATGTACGTCGAGATCGGCTTCGTCTCGGCGAACCGCCAGACACCGTCGCTGAGTTCGCCCACGCCGTTCGACCAGACCGTCCAGCCCTCGGGGGCCTGGGCGGAGAACCGGTACGGGGCCTTGAGGTCCGGCTGCTCGAAGTTCGCGAAGACGCGGCGCGCGTCGGCCGGCTCGTACTGCGTGTAGAGGTAGACCTCGCCGTCCTCGGGGTCGACGAAGCGGTGCATGCCCTCGCCGGTGCGCGAGTAGGCGCACTGCGCGTCGACCACCAGCTCGTTGTCCTCGGCGAGGCCCTCGAGGTGGATCCGGCTGCCGTCGAACACGGCGGCCGGGTCGAGGTCCTCGCCGTTGAGCGACACCGCGGTGACCGACGGCGCGATCAGGTCGACAAAGGTGCTCGCCCCCGGCTCGCTCGCCCGGAACCGGACCGTGGTCACGGACCGGAACGTACGCGGCCCCTCACCGGTGGTCCCCCCGACGGCGGACCGCAGGTCGAGGGCGACCTCGTAGCCGTCGACGGACAGCAGACCCGCCCGCTCGCGGGCCTCGTCGCGGGTCAGATTCTCACCGGGCACGGGCGGCACTCCTTCGTGACGTCGGACAGGTTCCTGCCGGTCCTCGGGGGACCGTTCGGCCGTGTGGGCGCGCCTACGATCCTCGCATGCGGCCTTCGCGCCGGACATCCGGGAATGCGCTCACCCCCGGCCGCGTTGCCGCAGGCGAGACCACTTGGTGTTCGGTGACTTCCGAGGAGAGCAATGTCCGCTGTGGACGAGAAGACCCCCGTCGACTTCTGGTTCGACCCGCTCTGCCCCTGGGCGTGGATGACGTCCCGCTGGGTGCTCGAGGTCGAGAAGGTCCGCGACATCAAGGTTCGCTGGCACCTGATGAGCCTGGCCGTGCTCAACGAGGACCGGCTGGACGACCTGCCCGACGAGTACCGCGAGCTGCTCGAGACCAAGGCCTGGGGCCCGGTCCGCGTCGTCATCGCCGCGCAGGAGGAGCACGGCCCCGAGGTGCTCGGCGCCCTGTACACGGCGCTCGGCACCCGGATCCACAACCGCGGTGAGGGCCCCACGAAGGAGGCCGTCGCCGCCGCCCTGGACGAGGTCGGGCTGCCCGCCTCGCTCATGGACCACTGGGACGGCACGAGGTACGAGCCCGAGCTGCGCGCCTCGCACAAGGAGGGCATCGACAAGGTCGGCCAGGACGTCGGCACGCCCGTCATCGCGGTCCCCGGCGCGGACGGTGAGCAGCTCGCCTTCTTCGGCCCCGTCGTCACCCCCACCCCGCAGGGCGAGGAGGCCGCGAAGCTCTGGGACGGCACGCTGCTCGTCGCCTCGGTGCCGGGCTTCTACGAGATCAAGCGCACGCGCACCCAGGGCCCGGACTTCAGCAACCTCTGATCCGGCCCGGCCGCCGGACGGCCCCCGGACCGCGCGGTGCCCCGCCCCCCTCTCACGGGGTGCGGGGCACCGGTCACGGACGGTCAGTCCTCCTCGGGCAGGGTCGCCCCGACCCACCACCGGTCCTTGCGCTGGATCCGGCGGCAGCCGTCGTTCGTGCAGCGGTGGTAGGCCCGGGCGACGAAGATCTCCCCGGCCGGCAGTTCCCCGAGCGCCAGCCGCGCCGCCGCCTTCTCGTCGTCACCCTCCAGCTCCCGGAACTCGTGCATCGTGTCGCCGCAGTTCCGGCACCGTACGTACGCCATCAGCGCCTCCTCGGGGGCAACGGCCGTACGTCGCTCAATTCCCCCGGAGGAGCGGGCCTACCCCTGCACCGGACGCCGGGTGTGACCCGCTCACGTCAGGCGGCGACCGGGGTGTAGTGCGACGCGTCCCCCTCGATGGAGTAGCTCTCCTTGCCCTCGATGCCCACCGGCACGGGGCCCGCCAGCGTCACCCGGTGCAGCCGGCGCGGCCGGCCGTCGTAGTTGTCGACCGCGTAGTGCTGGGTGATGCGGTTGTCGAACAGCACCAGCTGGTTCTCCGACCACCGGTGCCGCAGCACGTTCTCCGGGCGGGTCACGTAGGACTGGAGCAGCTCGAGCAGCTTGCGCGACTCACCCCGCGACAGACCGACGATCCGCTGCGCGAACCCGCCGACGAACAGTCCCCGCTCCCCGGTCAGCGGGTGGACCCGCACCACCGGGTGCGCCGTGCGGTACCTGATGGACGTGAAGCGGGCCCGGTGCGCCGCCTTCTCGGCGTCGATGTCCTCGTCCGCGACCGCGTAGTCGTAGTCGTTGGTGTGCTCCGCCCACAGCCCGTCGGCCAGCCGGCGCAGCGGCTCCGGCAGGTCGCGGTAGGCGCCCGCCGACGACGCGATCAGCGTCTCGCCGCCGTACGGGGGGATCGTCAGGCTGCGCAGCGATGTGGCCTGCGGCGGGTTGAGGACGAAGGTGACGTCGGTGTGCCAGTGGTTGGCGCGGCCCCGCTCGCTGTCCACCGGCAGCACGTTCGGGGCGCCGTCGACGGCGCCGACGGTCGGATGGGCCGTGGTGAGGTCCCCGAAGGCGCGCACGAAGGCCTGCTGGCCCTCGTCGTCGAGGTGCACGTCGTCGAAGACCAGCGCCTTGTGCTCGGCCAGGGCGGCCCCCAGTGCGGTGACGGTCGCCTCGTCCAGCGGACGGGACAGGTCCGGGCCGGACACCTTGGCGCCGATCCGGGAGGTGATCTTGGTGATGCGCAGCTCGCTCATGACAGGTCCTCTCTCAGGCATGGGTGAAAAGGGCCGGCTCCCCGGCCGTGGCCGGGTCCGCCGGATCGGTGAGGTACTGGTTGCGCGGCCGGGGCAGGCCGTAGCGCTCGCGCAGGGTCTGCCGGAGCCCGTACGCGCTGCGCAGCAGACCGCGTGCGCGCAGGATCGGGACGACGTGGTCGACGAAGGCCTCCAGGCCCGACGGCAGCACCGGCGGCATGATGTTGAAGCCGTCGGCGGCGCCCTGCGTGAACCACGCCTCGATCTGGTCGGCCACCTGCTCCGGCGTCCCGGTGAACGTGAGGTGGCCGCGTCCGCCGCCGAGCCGCCCGATCAGCTGCCGCACGGTGAGGCGCTCGCGCCGGGCCAGCTCCACGACCAGCGTGTAGCGGCTCTTGGCGCCCTCGATGGCGCTCTCCGGCGGCAGGTCGTCCGGCAGCGGCCCGTCCAGCTCCAGGGTGCCGGGCGCCAGCCGCAGCAGCCCTTCGAGGCGCCGTACGCCGTGCTCGTGCACGATGTGGTCCTCCAGGACCTGCTCCGCCGCCCGCGCCTCCGCCTCGGTGGACCCGAGCACCGGCACGATGCCCGGCAGCACCTTGAGGTGCTCCGGATCGCGCCCCGCCCGCCGGGTGAGGGACTTGATGTCGGCGTAGAAGGACTGCGCGTCCGCGAGCGTCTGCTGCGCGGTGAACACCGCCTCCGCGTACCGGGCCGCGAAGGCCTTGCCGTCCGCCGAGGACCCGGCCTGCACCAGCAGCGGGTAACCCTGCGGAGTACGCGGCACGTTGAGCGCGCCCTCGACGCTGAAGTACGTCCCCCGGTGGCGCGGGGGATGGATGCGCGCGTCGTCGCCCCACACCCCGGCCGCCTTGTCGGCGAGGATCGCGTCGTCCTCCCAGCTGTCCCACAGCTTCAGCGCCACGTCCACGAACTCGGCGGCGCGGGCGTACCGTTCGGCGTGCGCGGGCTCGGCGTCGAGGCCGAAGTTGCGGGCCGCCTCGGCGCCGGCGGTGGTGACGATGTTCCAGCCGGCCCGGCCGCCGCTGATGACGTCCAGCGAGGCGAACTTCCGGGCCAGGTTGTAGGGCGAGTTGTACGACGTGGACGCCGTCGCGATCAGCCCGATGTGCTCGGTCGCCGTGGCCAGCGCGGTCAGCAGGGTCAGCGGTTCCAGCGCGCCGGCCGGGCGCTGCGCGAGATTGCTCCACAACTGCGGACCGTCGGCGAGGAACAGCGAGTCGAAGGTGCCCCGTTCGGCGGTGCGGGCCAGCTTCACGTAGTGCGCGAGGCTCACATGGGCGTACGGGTCGCTCTCCGGCAGCCGCCACGACGCCTCGTGGTGACCGGTGTTCATCAGGAACGCGTTCAGATGGAGCCGGCGGGTCATCAGTGGTCCTCCGTCACACCGAGGGCGGCCAGCAGCCGCTCCCGGTACTCGCCCAGCTTCGGCTCCCGGTAGGAGCGCGGATGGGGTCGGTCGATGGTCAGGTCGAGGCCGATCCGGCCGTTCTCGAGCACGAGCACCCGGTCGGCGAGCACGATCGCCTCGTCGACGTCGTGCGTGACCAGCAGGACCGAGGGCCGGTGGCGCTCCCACAGCTCCCGCAGCAGGGTGTGCATCCGGATCCGGGTCAGGGCGTCCAGCGCGCCGAACGGCTCGTCGGCGAGGAGCAGTTGGGGCTCCCGCACCAGGGCGCGGGCGAGCGCCGCGCGCTGGGCCTCGCCGCCGGACAGCTCCCCGGGCCAGGCACGTTCGCGTCCTTCGAGGCCGACCTCGGCCAGGGCGGCGCGGCCGCGTTCGGCGGTGTCCCCGCCCTCCGCACCGAGCAGGACGTTGTCCAGCACCCGACGCCAGGGCAGCAGCCGGGAGTCCTGGAAGACCACCGACACCCGCTCGGGTGCCCACAGCCGCCCCGCGCCCTCGACGCCGTGGTCCAGGCCCGCCACGGCCCGCAGCAGGGTGCTCTTTCCGGACCCGCTGTGCCCGAGCAGCGCGGTGAACTGGCCCGCGGGCAGGTCGAGGTCGATGCCGTCGAGCACCGTACGGCTCCGGAACGACCGGGTCAGGCCGTGCAGCCGGACGGCCGGCCGGGTCAGCTGCTGAGCGTGCGCCGCCATGACAGCACCCTCCGTTCGATCAGACGGACCACGCTGTCGGAGACCAGACCGAAGACGCCGTAGATCAGCAGGCCGACGAGGATCACGTCCGTCTGGCCGTAGTTCTGGGCCTGGAACATCATGTAGCCGAGGCCACTGGTCGCGTTGATCTGCTCCAGCACCACCAGGCCCAGCCAGGAACCGGTCACACTCAGCCGGAGCCCCACGAAGAAGCCGGGCAGCGAGCCGGGGATCACCACCTCGCGCACGAACCGCAGCCGGGACAGCCCCTGCACCTCGGCCAGTTCGACGTAGCGCCGGTCGATGCCGGAGAGCGCGGCGTGCGTGTTCAGGTACATCGGGATGTAGACGACGATCGCGATGATGGCGATCTTGAAGGTCTCGCCGATGCCCAGCCACAGGATGAACAGCGGGATCAGACCCAGGGTCGGTATGGCCCGGTTGAGCTGCACCGTTCCGTCGATCAGCGCCTCGCCCGCCCTGCTGAGGCCGGAGACCAGCGCCAGGACGAGTCCGGCGGCGAGGCCGATCGAGAACCCGAGGGCCGCCCGCCGCAGCGAGGTGACCACATCGGTGGCGAGCGTCCCGTCCGACCACAGCCGCCAGGCCGTGCCGGTCACCGTCCAGGGCGCCGGGATCGCGCCGGGATCCAGGGCGCCCGCGGCGGAGGCGACCGTCCACAGAACGACCACCAGCAGGGGTCCGGCGAGCCGGGCGGCCGGCCACCGCTTCCCCGGTGACAGCCGTCGGCGCCTGCGGACCTGCGGGGCGTCCTTCTCGACGGTCACCGTGCTCTCCGCGGTGGTGACGGTCGTCACGGCGCTCACTTCCGGTACTCCGCCGGCACGGCGCGTGCCGCGATGGCCTCGAAGCGGCGGTCGAAGAGCTGCTTCACGTCGAACTTCTCGACGAAGCCGCCCTCCGCCAGCAGGTCCGCGGTCTCCTGCTCCCAGGCGACCGCCTCGTCCCAACGCGGCGGGAACAGCGGCTTGTTGGCCAGGGCGGTGACGGCCTCGGCCTGCGCGAGGGTCAGGTTCTGCGTCTTGACGTAGAACTCGCGGTTCCATTCGTCCGGGTGCTCCCACGTCCACACCAGGCCCTTGGCCCACTGCGGGATGTAGGCGGCGACAGCGGCGGCCTTCGCGCGGTCGTCGAGGACGGACCGAGGCGCCCACAGCAGGCTGAGCAGGTCGACCACGTCGGTCTCGATGGTGCGCGCGCCCTTGGAGCCGTACTGCTTCAGATACGTCGGCGCCTGGCTGTTGCCGAGGGGCGCGACGTCCACCTGGCCGGACTGGAGCGCGGTCAGGAACTGGTTGCTGGTCAGCGGCACCAGCTCCACGTCGTCGTACGCGAGCCCGGCCTCCTTCAGCGCCCGCAGCAGGACGACGCCCTGCGCCTGCCCCTGGGAGAAGGCCAGTTTCCTGCCCCTGAAATCCTTTGTGCTGTGAATGTCGCTGCCGGGTTTCGTCGCGAACAGGTAGTTGGGCTTGCGGGTGACGTTGATCGCGACGATCTTCGCGTCGAAACCCTGGTAGTAGGCCTGTATCGGCGGAATACCGGCGTTGTTGGCGAGGTCCAGGGACTTCGCCCGGAAGGCGTTGATGACGTCGGGGCCCGCGCCTGTGTTCAGCCAGTCCGACACGGTGAAGGGAACCTTCAGCCGGGCCAGCTTGAACTGTAGCTGCTGGGTGTCCTGATAGGAGGCGACCTTCAGGCTGGTGCCCGCGGGCACCTTGGTGGCCAAGGGCGCGGTGGCGGCCCCCTTCGTCTCGGCGGCGGCGCTGCCGTTCGCGCAGCCGCTGAGCCCGGCGACGGCGGCCGAGGCGCCGACCGCCGAGGTGAGGAACAAGCGTCGGTCGATGCCGGTGAGGGGTGGAGCGGACATGGGACAACTCCCTGAATTCGTACGGGCGGCGGGCGCGGCGAGGCAGCGCGAAGCCGGCCGGGAATGCGTCACGGGGCGGAACAGGGCAGAGAAGAGCGAAAAGGAGTGGCAAGGAGCAGAAAGGAGCGGAAGGCGTGAGGCGTGCGGAATTCCGGCACAAGGGCGTGCGGAGCACGGGGAATTCACGCAGCGGGATACGCGCTCCGGGCGCGCCGGGGCGTCAGCAACAGAAGGTGCGACAGCTCATGAGAAGAATGATTCCGGTCGGCGGCGATCGGTGTCAACATTCCGAGTTTCTGAATTAATTGACCGTTGCCGACGTCCCCAGCGGGTCCCGGTACAGCACGTCCAGAACGACCGAGCCGCCCGCGACGGCCAGGACGGAGTCCGGAAAGCTCGTCGGCAGGACGTCCGCCGCGCGGTCCGTGCCGACCGCCTCGCGCAACGCGTCGAGGCAGTCCTGGCGGTGCATGGCCCCGATCTCGGTCACCACCACCGTCTCCGGGTTGAGCACGTCCGCCAGCAGCCCCGCCGCCCGGCCGGTGGCCCGCGACCGCTCCCGCATCAGCGCGGCGGCCACCGGGTCACCGTCGTTCGCCGCGCTGAGCACGTGCCGCGGGTCGGCCCCGTCGGTGATCCCGGCGGCGCGGGCCCGGCGGCACAGGGTCTGCTCGCTCAACTCCGCCTGGAGGCAGCCGGTACGCCCGCACGGGCAGGGCTCACCGCCGCCCGGCACCGGCAGGTGCGCGATCGCGCCCGCCTGCGATCGCGGCCCGTGGTGCACCTCGTCGTGCGTGGCGAACGCGGCGTCGACCACGTTCCCGGCGAACAGGTGCAGCACGCTCCCGCTGCCCCGCGCCCGGCCGAACAGCCGCTCACCGTTGACCAACGCCCGTGCGTGGCCGTCGACATGGACGGGCAGCCCGGTGAGCGCGCCGAGCACGTCCCGCACGGGGACGTCCCGCCAGCCCAGCAGCCCGTGCTCGACGATCACGCCGGAGTCCCGGTCGACCCAGCCGCCGGCGGCGAGCCCCACCCCGAGCGGGCGGACGTCCGGGACGCCGGCGAGCATCTCCGCCACGGCCCGCGCCCCGCGGTGCAGCACCCCCTGCGGATCGGTGCGTTCGTGCGGGACTTCCCGCCGGCGCAGCACCCGGCCGCGCAGATCGAGCAGCGCGACCGTCGTGTGGGGGACGGCCACATGCAGCCCGACGACCACGAACCGCGAGTCGTCGACGTCCAGCGGCACGTGCGGCCGGCCGGCCCCCTTGGAGCGCCGGGGCGGCTCGGCCTCGCGGACCAGCCCGAGCCGGGTGAAGTGGGCGCAGTAGTCCGTCACCGACGCCGGGGAGAGCCCGGTCAGCCGGGCGATGGTGCTGCGGGCGACCGGCCCGTGCTCCAGTACGGAGCGCAGGACGGCACTGGCACTGGCCCGCCGCCGGTCGCGGTCGGCGCCGCGCGGCACGGGGGAAGCGGGCAGGGTTGCCACGGTGCGGGACATGGCTGGTCTCCTCCGGAACGGGTCCGACACTGCGCCGTCTGAACGGACGGAGGCGCACCGGATCCACTCCGCACGCCTCACGGATCTGCTGACGCGCTCGCCCGCGGGCCCCGGGGGGAGTGCCGCGTCAGCTCACGCGAGGACGGCGACAGGTGGCGGTGCCCTGGCGTCGCAGGTCGACATAGCGACGCGACGTGAAGTTCCGGGCCTGGGCAACCATGAGCTCGAAGCTAGCAAAACGGCTCCGCCCTGCCCAGACGGCGACCGACGGGCGAGACCGGGGGCGACAGAAAGCCCCCGCGAGTCATGTCCTCGCGGGGGCTCTCCTCATTCCGCCTGCCCGGTGAAGGGTGAGAAGACGATCACGAGGCAGGGCGATCGGGGGCGGCTCTCACGGAGTGAGCCGCTTGTTGCAACCCATGTGCAAGTGCAGGCTAGCAGCAGGAGTGCCGCGCGCAACGTGAAGGACCCCCGGGCCGCCAGTCGGTCTGGCGGCCCGGGGGTCCTCCGGGAGCGGTCGGTGCTACGTCCTCTCGGCGGCCTTCTGCCGCACGAAGCCGACGACGGCGAGGATGACGGTCAGGCCGCCCGCGTAGTACAGCTGCTCACGGGTGCCGGGCTCCCGGGCCATCAGCACGAACACCACGGCCATCCCGGCCAGGGCGACCCACGTCAGGTACGGGAAGGCCCACATCTTCACGACGAGCTTCTCGGGCGCCTCGCGCTCCAGCCGGCGCCGCAGCAGCAGCTGGGAGGCGGCGATGAAGAACCAGACGACGAGGATGATCGCGCCGATCGTCTTCAGCAGCCACTGGAAGATCTCGTCCGGGCTCCAGTAGCTCAGCAGCACGCACAGGAAGCCGAACGCCGAGGACATCACCACGGCCACCCGCGGGACCCCGCGGAAGAGCTTGCCGATCACGCGCGGGCCCTGGCCGCGCGAGACCAGCGAACCGGCCATCCGGGAGGCGCCGTAGATGTTGGCGTTCATCGCGGACAGCAGCGCCACGAACACGACGATCTTCATGGCGAGGCCCGCGCCCGGCAGGTCGAGGTGCTCCAGCGTCGCGACGTAGGAGCCCTTGTCGGGGTCGACGAGCGCCGGTGCGTTCCACGGGATGAGGGCGACGACCACGATCATCGAGCCGACGTAGAAGAGCGCGATGCGCCACATCGCCGTGCGCACGGCCTTCGCCACGCCCTCCACCGGGTGCTCGGACTCGGCCGCCGCGATGGTCACCGTCTCCAGGCCGCCGTACGCGAACACCGATGCGAGGAGGCCCGCGATCAGTCCCTCGGTGCCGTTGGGCATGAAGCCGCCGTGCCCGGTCAGGTTCTCGGTGCCGGGCGCGTCGTTGCCGGGCAGCAGGCCGGTGATCGCCAGCACGCCGATGACCAGGAACGCGACGATCGCCAGCACCTTCATGGTGGCGAACCAGAACTCGAACTCGCCGAAGTTCTTCACCGCGGTCAGGTTCGTGCCCATGAACAGCAGCATGAACAGGGCGACCCAGGCCCACTCGGGCACCCCGGGGACCCAGCCGTGCGCGATCTGCGCCGCGCCGATGCCCTCGAGCCCGACGGCCACACAGAGCAGGAACCAGAACGCCCAGCCCGCGGTGAACCCGGCCCACGGGCCGATCGCCCGCTCGGAGTGCACCGAGAACGAGCCGGAGGCCGGATAGGCCGCCGCCATCTCGCCCAGCATCCGCATCACCAGCATCACGAGGGCGCCGGATATCGCGTAGGCGAGGATGATCGACGGTCCGGCCGCGGCGATCGCGGTGCCGGAGCCGACGAAGAGCCCGGCGCCGATCACGCCGCCGAGGGCGATCATGGACAGATGGCGCTGCTTGAGGCCGTGCGAGAGCGACGGTTCGGCCGCCGGCCGATCGGCGGGCGGTGCGACCGCATCCTCTGCGGTTGACTGCGCGGACGTCCGAGACATGGAGGTGCCCTGTTCACTAGCTGAGACGGGTCATGCGTAAACGGTGGGTAAACGGCCACAGTCTGGGCGGGCGCCCCGCTCACACGGAACACGTTTCCGGAATACGGACACGACGCTCACACCCCGCGACGAGCGTGTCGACGCCGCGTGAACGCTCAGGCACGCCGTGCGCGCAGCTCCCGCACACCCGCCACGGCCAGCACCGCGGCCGTCGCCCCCGTCGACCACAGCAGCTGCGGCCGTGCCGCGTCGTCCGTCAGCATCAGCCCGAACACACAGGCCATCGCGGCGAGCGCCGCCCAGGTCAGCCACGGGAACGCCCACATCCGCAGGACCAGCCGCTCCGGGGCCTCGGCCTCGATGCGCCGGCGCAGCCGCAGCTGCGACACGGCGATCAGCGCCCACACGAACAGCAGCACCGCGCCGACCGCGTTGAGCATGTAGAGGAACACCGAGTCGGGCCACTTCAGATTCAGCAGCACCGACACGAAGCCGAACGCCACCGACGCCAGCACCGCCCGGCGCGGCACCCCGCCGCCGCTCACCTTCAGGAGGGAGCGCGGCGCCTCCCCGCGCTCGGCCAGCGAGAACACCATCCGGGACGAGCCGTACAGATTGGCGTTCAGCGCCGACAGGAGCGCCACGAACACCACGATGTTCATGATCTGGCCCGCCGACGGCACCCCGATCGAGTCCAGGACCGTGACGTAGGGGCTGATGCCGGCCCGCTGCGCCGTCCACGGCAGCACCGTCACGATGACGAGCATCGAACCGACGTAGAAGAAGAGGATGCGGAAGACCGCGCTGCGCACGGCCCGTGCGACCGATCGCACCGGGTCGTCGGACTCGGCCGCCGCGATCGTGACGACCTCCAGGCCGCCGAACGCGAAGACGACCGCGAGCACCCCGGAGACCACCCCCTGCCGGCCGTGCGGCAGGAAGCCGCCGTCGCCGGTGAGATGGGTGAGGCCGACCGGGTCCGTGTCGGGCAGCAGCCCGAAGACCGCGAGTGCGCCGAGGACGAGGAACGCGACGATCGCGCAGACCTTCAGCGTCGCGAACCAGAACTCGAACTCGCCGAAGTTCTTCACCGCCGCCAGGTTCGCCGCCGTGAACACCAGCATGAACAGCAGCACCCAGGCCCACTGCGGCACCGACGGCACCCAGCCGTGCGCGATCTGCGCGGCCCCGGTCGCCTCGACCGCGAGCACGACCACCAGCAGGAACCAGTACAGCCAGCCCACGCTGAACCCGGCCCAGCGGCCGAGCGCCCGCTCGGCGTGCACCGAGAAGGAGCCGGAGGCCGGCATCGCCGCCGACATCTCGCCCAGCATCCGCATCACCAGCATCGCGAGCGCGCCCGCGATCAGGTACGAGACGACGATCCCCGGGCCCGCGACCGCGATGCCGGCGCCGGACCCCACGAACAGGCCCGCGCCGATCACCCCGCCGAGCCCCAGCATCGTGAGATGACGCTGCTTCAGCCCGCCGGACAGCGGTTCGTCGGGGGTGAGCGGGGCGTCGTCGTGCCGGGGGGCGTGCATGGGGCGTCAGCCGATCTGGGGCGAGCGGGAACAGCAGGAACTGTCGGGAACCTACAGTCTCGCCGCCGAGCGCCCCGCACCGCAAAACGCGCCCGCGCAACAGCTGACCTCCGTGACGAGCATCACCTCGCACGGCGTGTACCCGGAGCTCTTTGTGTGGAGCCCACCAACAGCCCGCTCGACCCTTTGTCGAGCCGCGACCGTGATCGGCGCGACCGCCCTGGGATAGCGTCACGAGGTCTCACCCTGCTGCCCGTACGCGCCAGTCCTGCCCGTACCCGAGAACCTCGAACACGCGGAGTCCCCATGAGTACCGCCACCGCCGCTGTCGCCCGTCCGGGCCAGGTCCTGGCCGACCTGCTGCCCGCCTCCCGCACCAAGGACATCGCCCTGGTCCTCGGCGGCGCCGCGCTCACCGGCATCGCCGCGCAGATCGCCGTGCCCGTCCCGGGCTCGCCCGTGCCGGTCACCGGGCAGACCTTCGCCGCGCTCCTCGTCGGCACCGCGCTCGGCGCCCGCCGCGGCTTCCTCGCGCTCGCCGTGTACGCGCTGGCGGGCATGGCCGGCATGCCGTGGTTCGCCGAGGGCGGCTCCGGCTTCTCCATGCCGTCCTTCGGGTACGTCGTCGGCCTGCTGCTCGCCTCCGCGGCGGTCGGCGCGCTGGCCCGCCGCGGCGACGACCGCTCGGTGTGGCGCACCGCCCGCGCGTTCCTGATCGGCGAGGCGCTCGTGTACGCGGTCGGCGTGCCCTACCTCGCGCTGTCCACCGGCATGAGCCTGACCGCCGCGATCGCCGCGGGCCTGACCCCGTTCCTGATCGGTGACGTGCTCAAGGCCGCCCTCGCGATGGGCGCGCTGCCCGCCGCCTGGAAGCTCGCGGGCAAGTGACGCGCGTGTCCGGCGCCGCTCAGGCGACGCCGTAGTTCCTCCGGAAGAGGTTCGCCGGGTCGTACGCGGCCTTCAACGCGGCGAGCCTCTTCCGCGTCTGCGGGTCGTAGATCCCTTCGGCGCGGTCGGCGCCGCCGAACGCGAAGTTGAGGGAGCGGCCCGCGCTCTGCCCCGCGATCGCGGAGAAGGCCCGGGCGTGATGGGCCCGCGCCGCGTCCCGGCCGCCCTCGCCGAGCGGCGAGAGGATCCGCACCAGCCAGCCCGCGTCCCGGTGAGGCACCGCGTTCGGCGCGGGCCGCGCCAGGGCCCCGCCCAGCTGGTTCAGCTGCACGATGTGCATGCCGTCGGCGCCGGGCCCGCACCGGGCGACCAGCTCGGCGACGGCCCCCGCGTCCAGCCCGCCGGGCCCGGGCCCGGTGTCCAGGAACCGGCTGTCCCCGTAGTAGGGGTGCGGGAAGTCCGGGTCGCTGTGGATCGTGTGGCTGTCCCCGTACGGCATCTCGCGCAGCGTGTCGGAGACGGCGGGGCCGAGCGCGGCGCGCAGCGGAGCCACCAGCCGCTCGCCCTCCGCGGCGCTGCCGGTGCACGCGATCCGCACCGACACCAGGTACGTGCCGCGCAGCGCGGGCGGCATCGACGGCAGATCGGGGTGGACGAGCGCGGCCAGGGACGAGGTCAGCGTGTCGGGCACGGTCGCGGCCCAGCGCGTGTAGGCGTGCACGAGCGCGGCCGGGTCGACGGCCCGGCCGTCGTAGCCGAGCGAGCCGCCGTACAGCCGGGTCAGCGGGACGAGGCCGACCTCGAGCGAGGTGACGACGCCCAGGCCGGCGCCGCCGCCGAGCAGGCCGTGGAAGAGCTCGGGGTCGCTGTCGGGCGTGACGTGGCGCAGGGTGGCGTCGGCGGTCACCACGTCGACGGAGCGCACGTGGTCGGCGGTGTAGCCGAACTCCCGCGCGAGGATGCCGAGCCCGCCGCCCAGGGTGTAGCCGACCGCTCCGACGCTCGGCGCCGAGCCGTTCAGCGGGGCCAGCCCGTGCGGGGCCGCGGCCTCGACGACGGCGCCCCAGCGGGCGCCCGCGCCGATCCGCGCGGTGCGGGCCGCCGCGTCGACGGTGACGGAGTCCATGCGGCGGGTGCCGACGAGGACGCCGCCCTCGGCGGTGTCCGGCAGGCCGTGCCCGGTGGCATGGACGCCGACGGGGAGGCCGGCCGCCGCGGCGTGCGCGACGGCCGCCACCACGTCCTGCGGTCCGGACGCGGCGAACACCACGTCGGGCCGCAGGGCGAAGCCGGTCTGGAAACCGGAGGTCTCCGCGTCGTAACCGGCCTCGCCCGGACGGAAGGTGAGGGTTCCCGAGGAACCAGGATCAGTGGTCATGCGGGCACTGTGCTCGCATGACCTGACAGATTCCGTCAGCTTTTCCCCGGCGTTTCCGCCGCTTCCGCCGTCCGCCCGGCCGACCTGCGGCCGCGCTCGCGCACGAGCGAGACGCCGACGACGAGCACGGCGACGAGCAGCGACAGGAGCACCTGCTCCCGCCCGGCGTCGTCCGTGAGCATGTAGACGAGCACGAACGAGATCGCCGCGATGGTCGCCCACGTCAGGTACGGGAACAGCCACATCTTCACCACGAGCTTCTCGGGCTGCTCGCGCAGGATGATCCCGCGCATCTTCAGCTGGGTGAAGCAGATGACGAGCCAGACGAACAGGGCGACGGCGCCCGAGGAGTTCAGGAGGAAGTCGAAGACGGTGTCCGGCCACTGGTAGTTGAACCAGACGGCGAGGAAGCCGAAGACGACGGAGCCGAGGATCGCGACCCGCGGCACACCCCGCGACGTGGTCCGCGCGAACGCCTTGGGCGCGTCGCCGCGCAGGCCGAGCGAGAAGGCCATGCGGGAGGCGGTGTAGAGGCCCGAGTTGAGGCAGGACAGGACGGCGGTCAGCACGATGACGTCCATGACCTGACCGGCGTGGGGGATGCCGATCGAGTTCAGCGCGGCGACGTACGAGCCGTCCTTCACGATCGAGGCGTCGTTCCAGGGCAGCAGCGTCAGGACGACGAAGATCGAGCCCAGGTAGAAGATGCCGATGCGCCAGATGACGGAGTTGGTGGCCTTGGTGACCGCCTTCTGCGGGTCCTCGGACTCACCGGCGGCGAGCGTGACGATCTCGGAGCCCATGAAGGAGAAGACGACCATCAGGACGCCGGTGAGGATCGCGCCGGGCCCCTTGGGGAAGAAGCCTCCGGCGTCGGTGAGGTGCCCCAGGCCGCTGCCCGGGTTGTCCGAGCCCGGCAGCACGCCGAACACGGCGAGCAGCCCGACGATCACGAACCCGGCGATCGCCACGACCTTGATCCCGGCGAACCAGAACTCGAACTCGCCGTAGGAGCCGACCGCGGCCAGGTTCACCGCGGTGAGCACCAGCATCACGAGCAGGGCCCAGCCCCACTGGGGCACGGCCGGTATCCAGCCGTTGAGGATCTTGGCCCCGGCGGTCGCCTCGACCGCGAGCACCACGACCCAGAAGAACCAGTACAGCCAGCCGATCGAGAAGCCGGCCCAGCGGCCGAGCGCCCGGTCGGCGTAGGCGGAGAACGAGCCGGAGGAGGGCCGGGCGGCGGCCATCTCGCCCAGCATCCGCATCACCAGGACCACCATCGCGCCGACGAGCGCGTACGAGATGAGGATCGCGGGGCCCGCGGCGGCGATGCCGGAGCCGGAGCCGACGAAGAGACCGGCGCCGATGACACCACCGATGGCGATCATCGACAGGTGGCGGTTCTTGAGACCGGCCTTGAGGCCGTCTCCGTCACCTCCGGGAGGGGGGCCGGGCAGGGTGTCCGTGGTGGGGGGAGACTGCGTTGTCATGCACGGTTCCTTACGTTTGCTGTAAACGTGCGTTCGCATTCAAAGCGCACAGGCGCCGATTACGGAAGATCCGAAGCCGGATTGTTGTCTTCGGCACGGAATGTGGGAGTGGTCGCCCTGACGCGGCTTCCCCGGCCCCGACGTGCCACACTCGGACCCATGCGCGTCTACCTCGGCTCTGATCACGCCGGCTACGAACTCAAGAACCACCTGGTCGAGTGGCTCACCGCCCACGGCCACGAGCCCGTCGACTGCGGGCCGCACATCTACGACGCCCTCGACGACTACCCGCCCTTCTGCCTGCGCGCCGCCGAGCGGACGGCCGCGGACCCGGAGGCCCTGGGCATCGTGATCGGCGGCTCGGGCAACGGCGAGCAGATCGCCGCGAACAAGGTGAAGGGCGTCCGCGCCGCACTCGCCTGGAGCGAGCAGACCGCCGCCCTCGGCCGTGAGCACAACGACGCGAACGTCATCTCGATCGGCGGCCGCATGCACACCCAGGAGGAGGCGACGAAGTTCGTCGAGATCTTCCTGACCACGCCGTACTCGGGCGAGGAGCGCCACCAGCGCCGCATCGACATGCTCACGGCGTACGAGACGACGGGCGAGCTGCCCGCGATCCCGGCCCACCACCCGCAGCAGGGCTGACCCCTCGGCGGGGCCCGGCCGATCGACCGATCCCGGGCCCCGCCGCTGCGCCACGAACCCGAGGAGACGGACGGCGATGCCCGAGGGCCACACCATCCACCGCCTGGCCCAGGACCACACCACCCTCTTCGCAGGCCGCAAGGCCACCGTCACCAGCCCCCAGGGCAAGTTCTCCGACGCGGCCGACCTGCTCACCGGCCGGGAACTGACCCGCACCGAGGCACACGGCAAGCACCTCTTCCTCGGCTTCGGCCCGGCCGACTCGTGGGTCCACATCCACCTCGGCCTCTTCGGCACGTACGCGATGGGCGCGACCCCCGCCCCGCCTCCCACGGACACCGTCCGGCTGCGCCTGCTCAACGAGTCGGCCTACGCGGACCTGCGCGGCCCCACCACCTGCGCCCTGATCACGGACGCCGAGAAGCAGGCGATACACGAGCGGCTCGGCCCCGACCCGCTGCGCCCGTCCGACGGCCCCGCCAAGGCGTACGCCCGTATCTCCCGCAGCCGCACCACGATCGCCGCGCTCCTCATGGACCAGAAGGTCGTCGCCGGCGTCGGCAACGTCTACCGGGCCGAGGTCCTCTTCCGGCACGGCATCGACCCGTACACCCCCGGCCGCGACCTCACCGAGGCCCGCTTCACTCAGATCTGGGACGACCTCGTCGCCCTCATGCGCGAGGGCGTGCGCCTGGGCCGCATCGACACGGTCCGGCCCGAGCACACCCCCGAGGCGATGAACCGGCCGCCCCGCGTCGACGACCACGGCGGCGAGGTCTACGTCTACCGCCGGGCGGACCAGACCTGCCACCTGTGCGGAGGCGAGATCCGCACCGCCGCCCTCGCCGCCCGCAACCTCTTCTGGTGCCCGACCTGCCAGCCGCCCGGCGCCCGCTGACCGCGCCCGGTCAGAACCCGTGCGGCAGCCACGGCGCGACGGCCGACCCGAACGCCACGGAGGCGTGCGCCAGCGCCCCGGCGCGCAGCTCCCGCACCCGCCCCGCGCCCGCCAGCCCGGTGAGCGACACGCCTCCCAGATAGGCCGCGCCCAACTCCCCTACGGACAGGGCGAGATCGGCCGCGTCCGTGGTGCGGGTGCAGGAGGCGCCCTTCGCGTCCCCGGACAGCCGCCAACGCCCCGCGTTCCAGGGGCAGAAGTCGTCCTCGACCTCGAACACGACGTCCACGGGCGTGAGATACGTCCGCGCCTCGAGCGCGGCGCCCACCTCCACCGGGCGCACGTGCAGCGAGTCCCGCAGACTCACCCGGCACCGCCGCACGTCCGAGACGAGCGACAGCAGCGGGTCGTCCACCGGCCGGTTGCGCGCCCGGACCGTGTCCGTCAGGTCGATCGCGCACAGGAAACGCCACAGGGCCGCGTACGCCGCCGGATCGAGCGCCGTCACGTCGTGCGCGAGCACCGTGCCGCGTACCACCGAGAACTCCGCGTCGTACTCCGGCTTCACCGCGAAGCGCGCGTACCCGACCGTCTCCCCGTCCCGCTCCGCGAGCACGCACTGCAGCGGTGAGGCGCCGCCGCGCTCGCCCTCCGGGTCGAGCAGCGGCTGCCGCTCCCAGCCGGGGGTGCGCGCGAACATCCCGGGCCGCGCACCGACCGTGCGCAGATACACCTCCTCGCACCGCCCGGCCGCCTCCGCCGGGTCCCCGTACCGCATCCGCACCGCGTCGGTGCCCTCGGGCGCGCCGATGCGCACCTGCGAGGAGTCGACGGTGAGGTGCAGCCGGTGCGTCGCGACGCCGTACCCGAACCGGCCGTAGATCGCGGGCTCGGACGCGGTCAGCACGGCCAGCGGCTCGCCCCAGGACCGGACGTCGTCGAGCTGGCGGCGCATCATCGCGGTCAGGACACCGCGCCGCCGGTGCGTCGCGACCACGCCCACCATCGTCACGCCCGCCGCCGGGACGAACGCCCCGCCGGGGACCGACATCCGGAACGGGAACGCGCCCGCGCTGCCCACCACCTCGTCGCCGTCCCACACCGCGAGCGACCGGTCGAACGAGGTCAGCTCCCGATCGAGCGCCCGCTCCTCGGCGGAGCCCGGCACGCCCCCGAACGCCAGCTCCAGCCGCCCGTACCAGTGGTCCCAGTCGTCCGGCCGCAGTACCCGCACATCCATCGTCATGCCCCATCCCTAGCAGTGCCCCGAGACCCCCGGCGAGCGAATTGTCCGCCCCGCGCCGGCCCGCGCCGGGCCGCCGCCGGTGCCCGGAAAGGGGGACAAGTGGGACCTCCCGTGCACAGGCCCAGGCCGCACGGATAAGGTCCACGAGCAATGGCGGTACGACGAGAACGGCGCGGGCGCGCACAGCGCGCGGAGGCCGACACGTTTCCGGCCCGGTTGAAGATGCGACTGCACCGGGCCCGCACCGCCGTGCGCAAGTCCGGCGTCGACTACTTCCGCGGGGACGGCTCCGACTGGATCGCCCTGGTCGGCCTGCTCCTCATGGTCCCGGTCATCGCCTGCCTGACGATCCTCGACCCCGTCTGGTGCTCGCCCGCCGTCCTCGTCCTGCCGATCGTCGCGGGCGGCCTGCTGCTGCGCCCGGCCAGCCTGCTCGGCCTGTACGCGGCCGCGGCCGTCGCGCTGATCGTGGAGTCGGTGCAGCTCGGCCCCTACGCGCAGCGGCCCGCCGCCGTCACGCCCGGCACCGTGCTCACGGTCGCCGCGTGCGGCTTCTTCGGGCTGGTCGTCGCCCAGTTCCGCAGCCGGGTCGGTGTGCCGTGGCGGCGCGGCGGCACGATGCTCTTCGACCTGCGCGAACGCATCCGCACCCAGAGCCGGCTGCCCAAGCTGCCGCCCGGCTGGCACCGCGAGATGGCGCTGCGGCCGGCCGGCGGGCAGTCCTTCTCCGGCGACTTCGTCGTCGCGGCCCGCACCAACAACGGGCGCACCCTCGAGGTCGTCCTCACCGACGTCTCCGGCAAGGGCATGGACGCCGCGTCCCGCGCCCTGCTGCTCGCCGGTGCGTTCAGCGGGCTCCTCGGCTCGCTCCCGCCGCACGCGTTCCTGCCCGCGGCCAACGGGTACCTGCTGCGCCAGGACTGGGACGAGGGCTTCGCCACGTCCATCCACCTCGTCCTCGACCTGGAGTCCGGCGACTACGAGCTCTACTCGGCCGGACACCCGCCGGGGCTCCAGCTCAGCGCGGGGACCGGGCGCTGGGAGGAGATGGCCGCGGAAGGGCCGCTCCTCGGGGTGTACGACGGCGCCGAGTTCGACGCGATCAAGGGCACGCTGCGGCCCGGCGACGTGCTCATGCTCTTCACGGACGGGCTGGTGGAGACCGCGGAGCGGGACATCGCGGAGGGCATCGACCGGCTCACGGGCGAGGCCGACCGCTATGTCACCGGCGGCTTCCACGGGGCCGCGTGGCATCTCATCGAGGCCGTCGCCAAGGACGTCAACGACGACCGGGCGCTGCTGCTGCTGTGCCGCGACGCGTGACGCTGCGCTGAGCGGGGCGGGACCCGCCCCGCCCTGCGTGGCCCCTGCCGTCCTCGCGACCTTCCCTCGGTGGGGCTTCTCGCGCAGTTCCCCGCGCCCCTGAGGTGCGCACTCCGTGCGGCACCTGGCCGATGAAAGGCCGAGCGGCGAAGCCGCAAGCCTTTCAGGGGCGCGGGGAACTGCGCGAGAAGCCCCACCGGGGGAGAGCCGGAGACGAACGGGGTGGCCCGCGCTCCTAGACCCCGGCCCCGACTCGCTCCTCCTCCCGCACCGCAGGTGCCCGCACGGGCAGCACCCGCGCCAGCCAGTGCGACCGCCCCGCGGCGAGCGGCGCGAGCACGGCCAGTACCAGCACGTACCCCGCGATGAACGGCGAGAGCCGCTCGTCGAGCCCCGCGCCGGCGGCCATCGTCGCGAGGATGAGCGCGAACTCCCCCCGCGCGAGCAGCGTCGTCGACACGTTCGCCGCGGCCCCGGGCCCGAACCCGTAGACCTTCGCGGCGCCGATCCCCGCCAGCACGTTCATCACCAGCGCCACCGCGACCGCCCCGAGCACCGGCCAGACCACGGTCGGCAGGTCCCCGGGGTCGATGGACAGCCCGAACCCGAAGAAGAAGATCGCCCCGAACGCGTCGCGCAGCGGGTGCACGAGCGTGCGGATCCGGTCCCCGGACGCGGTCGAGCCGAGCATCAGGCCGACCATGAACGCCCCGATCGCGTCGGCGACCCCGAACCACTCGGAGACCCCGGCCACGAACACGGCCGCGCCCAGGAAGGAGATGACGAGCAGCTCGTCGTCCTTGATGGCGAAGAGCCGGCTGACCGCTCTCGTGCCGAACCGTGCCGCGAGCGCGAGCAGCAGCAGGAAGCCGAAGGCCTTGCCGCCGTCGAGCACGGCCGCGGCGAGCGAGTCGGCGCCGGACAGGATGGGCTGCAACGCCGCGAGGTAGAGCGCGAGGAAGATGTCCTCGACGACGATGATGCCGAGGATCGGCTTGGTCTCGGGATTGCCGAGGCGTCCCGTGTCGACGAGCACTTTGGTCACGATCGCGGACGAGGAGATGCCGAGCACTCCGGCGAGGACCAGAGCTTCGGAGGTGCCCCAGCCGAGGGCGAATCCGAAACCGAGGCCGGCGCCGACGTTGAGCAGCAGGTACGTGCCGCCCGCGAGGGCCATCTTGCGGCCGCCCTCGCGCAGGTCGTCCACATGGAACTCGAGGCCGAGATAGAAGAGCAGCAGGACCAGTCCGAGCGCGGAGAGCATCTCCAGGTCGTGCGGGTCCGAGAGGAGTACGACGCCCGGGGTGTGGGGGCCGAGCAGAATCCCGGCCAGGATGAACAGCGGAATGGTGGGCAGTCCGATCCGTCCGCCGAGGCGGGCGAGAACGGCGGCGGCGAGAAAGGCGCCGCCCATGGCGATCAAGGTGTCTGCGTGTCCGATGGGCCCGTTCCTCCTTGGTCTGGCAGGTACCAGGTCGGGTCAAGAGATGGTCAAGAAAGCGTCAATACTTAGCTTACCAAAGGACTTCGGCGGCGCCCGTGCCTCGCTCCGCGGCCCGCCCGGACCGGCCCGCCCCGGGGCGCGTGCGGGGGTTCTCCCCACCCCGGATCCGGCGGCCCGCCGCATGGTCCGAGGGGGCCCGGTCTCCGTACGTTCGAGACAGGACGCCGGAGCACGGGCGACGGCGACGTACGAGAGGGCGACCATGGGCCTGCGCAGGAAGCGGCACGAGGAGCGGGCCGGGGAGCGGGCCGGGGACAGCGCCGCCCGGGGCGCGTCGCCCACCGGGGGCCACGCCGTCGAACTGCGCGCGGTCCAGCGCCGGTACGGCCGCGGCAGCACCGCCGTGCACGCCCTGCGCGGCATCGAACTCGCGCTGCCCAGCGGCACGTTCACCGCCGTGATGGGCCCCTCGGGATCCGGCAAGTCCACGTTCCTGCAGTGCGCGGCCGGACTCGACCGCCCCACCGCGGGCACCGTCGCGCTCGGCGGCACCGTCATCACCGGCATGAGCGAGAACAAGCTCACCGAACTGCGCCGCACCCGGCTCGGCTTCGTCTTCCAGGCCTTCAACCTGCTGCCCTCGCTCACCGTCGAGCAGAACGTGCTGCTCCCGATGCGGCTGGCCGGCCTGCGCCCCGACCGCCGCCGCGCCGCCGAGGTCCTCGACCGGGTCGGCCTCGGGGACAAGGCGCGCCGCCGCCCCGGCGAGCTCTCCGGCGGCCAGCAGCAGCGCGTCGCCCTCGCGCGGGCCCTCGTCACCGCACCCGACGTGATCTTCGCCGACGAGCCCACCGGCGCCCTCGACACCACCACCGCCGCGGAGGTCCTCGGCCTGCTGCGGACCGCCGTCGACCGGTCCGGCGCCACCGTCGTCATGGTCACCCACGACCCCGCGGCCGCCGCGTACGCGGACCGCGTCCTCTTCCTCGCCGACGGCCTGCTCGTCGACCACCTGGACGGCGCCCCCGCCGACCGGATCGCCGCCCGCATGCGCACCCTGACCGCCCGCGCCCCGATGGGAGCCGCGGCCTGATGTTCCGTCCCAACGGGCTGGCCCGCGCCGCCCTGCGCTTCCGGCCCGCCGCCTTCGGCGGCACCTTCGTCGCCCTGACGATGTGCGCCCTGATCGTGTCCGCCTGCGGGATCCTCCTGGAGACCGGCGTCCGCGCCACCGTCCCGGCCGAGCGGTACGCGGGCGCCCCCGTCGTGGCCGCCGCCGACCAGAACGCCCACCTCGTCACAGGCTCCGGCGACAGCCGCAGCGACTCACCGGCCCCGCTCCCGGACCGCGGCAGCCTGCCCGCGGCCCTCGTCGCGAAGGCGGCCGCCGCCCCCGGCGTCCGGGCCGCCGTCGCCGACCTGGGCTTCCCCGTCCAGCGCGGCGGCACCGCCGTCACCGCACACAACTGGGGCTCCACCGCCTTCACCGGCGAGCGGCTCACCGCCGGCCGCGCCCCGCACCCCGGCGAGGTCGTCCTCTCCGGCGCCCGCGTCGGCGAGCGCGTCACCCTCACCACCCCCGACGGCACCCGCGCCTTCCGCGTCTCCGGCACCACCGCCGCGCCCGCGGTCTGGTTCGCCGACGCCGAGGCCGGCCGGATCAGCGGCCGGCCCGGACGCGTCGACGCCATCGCCGTACTGCCCGCACCCGGCGTCACCACCGGCGCCCTGAAGTCCCGTGTCGCCCACGCCCTCGCGGGCAGCGGCGCCGAGATCCACACCGGCGCCGGCCGCGGCGCCGCCGAGGACTCCTCCCTCGCCTACGCCAAGGAGACCCTCACCGGGATCGGCGGCTCCTTCGGCGGGATCGCGGCCATGGTCGCCGTGTTCACCGCGGCCGGCGCCGTCGCCCTCTCCGTCGGCCAGCGCGCCCGCGAGTACGCGCTGCTGCGCGCCATCGGCACCACCCCGCGCCAGATCCGGCGCACCGTCGCCACCGAGACCCTGCTGGTCGCCCCGCTCGCCGGTGCGCTCGGCTGCCTGCCCGGCATCGCGCTCGCCCGCTGGTGGTTCGGGCAGCTCCAGGCCAAGGGCGCCGTCCCGGACGCGGTCGCCCTCTCCGTGTCGTACATCCCGCTGCTCACGGCCGTCGGCGCCACCGTCGCCACCGGGCTCATCGCCGGGTACGCGGCGGCCCGCCGCCCCGCGCGCATCAAGCCGGGCCAGGCCCTCACCGAAGCCTCCGTCGAACGGCTGCGCCCGGGCTGGATCCGCACCCCGCTCGGCATCGCCGCCGCGGCCGGCGGTGCCGTCTGCGCCGGGCTCGCCGCCTCACTCACCGGCGAGGACGCGGCCAACGCCGCGCTCGGCATCGTCATGCTCTTCATGCTGGCCGTCGCCCTGCTCGGCCCGCTCGTGGCGCGTGCCTGCGCCGCACTCCTCGGGCTGCCGCTGCGCGGCGCGGGCCCCGCCGCCTCGCTCGCCGCCGCCAACTCCCGCAGCAACGCGCGCCGGCTCGCCTCGGCCCTCACCCCGATCGTGCTGGCCATGGCCTTCTCGTCCGTGCTCGTCTTCCTGCACACCAGCGAGGACCACGCCGCCGACGCGCAGCAGAAGGCGGGGATCGCCGCCGACCACATCGTGACCGCCGACGGGGGACTGCGCCCCGGGGCCGTCGACGCCGCCGCCCGCACCCCGGGCGTCACCTCGGCGGTCGGCGTCCTGTCGACGTCCGTGCTCGTCCCCGCGGGCTCCGGCGGCGACCGCTGGCTCGAATCGGCCTCCACGCAGGCCGTCACCGGCACCGCGAGGGACCTCGCCCGCGTCCAGGACCTCGAGATCACCGAGGGCGCGATCGACCTCACCGGGACCGGCACCGTCGCCGTCGACGCGGGCCTGGCCCGCTCCGCGCACGTCGGGGTCGGCGACCGGCTCCCGCTGTTCCTGCCGGACGGCACCGAGGCGTCGCCCCGGATCACCGCCACCTACGCGCGCGGGCTCGGCCTCTCCCAGGTGACGCTGCCCCGGGCGGCCCTCACCGGGCACGTCACCGACCCGTACGACACCGAACTGTGGACCCGCGGCGGCACGGCCCGCGCGCTCTCCGCGCTCGGCACACCGCGCACCCCGGCCGAGCACACCACGGCGCGGTCCCTGGACCGCGAGCTCAACGCCTGGGCCAACACGACCATGGCCGCGGTCCTCGGCGGCTTCGCGGCGATCGCGGCCGTCAACACCCTGGTGATGACGGTCCTTGACCGGCGCCGCGAACTCGGCACCCTGCGTCTCATCGGGACGACCCGGCGGCAGGTGCTCAGCATGATCCGCTGGGAGGGGCTGCTGGTCTCGGGCGCCGGCGTCGCCCTGGGCACGGCCATCGCCCTGGCCACCCTGATCCCGATGACCGAGGGCCTCACGGGCGAGGCCCCGTACGTCCCGCCGCACCTCTACGCGGCGTTCGCCGGGACCGCCCTGCTCCTCGGCCTCGCGGCGACGGCGCTGCCGGCCCGGCGCGCCCTGAGCGGACCCGCGCTCTGAGCGGCCCCGCTCTGTGCGGAAAGGGGGCGCGGCGGCTCAGCGCCGGGACCGGGCCAGCTCCGCCGCGTCCTTCTTGAAGGCCCACTCCATCTTCGGCTCCATGGCGAACCGGAAGACCCGCTGGACGGGCGGCGTGCACAGGGCGGTGACCACCACCGCGGCGATCAGCGACACGACGACCTCGCCGTACGGCCGGTGCACCCAGTCCGCGTCGAACCAGCCCCAGAACCGGGACCCCTTCGCCAGGAACCCGTGCAGCAGGTAGCCGTACAGCGTGCCCGCGCCGAGCACGGTGAACCACATCCTGCGGCCCGGCACCCAGGCGAAGAAGCACGCCGTGAGCACGATCGAGCAGCCGAACAGAGCGAGCGTCATCACGACACCGGCCCACCAGGGCGCGCCCAGCTCCTGCGCGCTGTCGCGGTGGTAGAACCACGCGGACGTCATCCGGGGAGCGGCCCAGTACGCGAGCGCGACGGCGGCGAGCACGATCGGCACGGACACGATCCGCACCTCGCGGCGCCGGACCAGCTGGAAGTACTCCGGCTTCATGAAGAGGCCGAGCACGAAGAACGGCAGGAACTGCAGCACGCGCTGGAGGTCGAGGTCGTCGCCGATGTCGGGGGAGACGGACGCGAGCACGGCGACGGCGACGGCCACCGGCAGCGGCCAGCGGATCACCTTCCACAGCGGCGTCGTGAGCCGCCACACGAACAGCGCGATCAGGAACCAGGTCAGGAACCAGGGGTCGAGCAGGCTGATCGGCTGCGAGGGGTCGTCGTCCGCGAACCGCTTGAAGAGGGTGTACGCCACCTCGAAGAGCACGTACGGCACGGCGACCCCGGTGATGAGGCGCCGCAGCCGGTCGGGCCGCATGTCGAAGCTGCGCGAGAAGTATCCCGAGATGACGATGAACGCCGGCATGTGGAACGTGTAGACGATCATGTACAGCGCCTCGGCGGCACGGCTGCCGTCCGTGAGCGGCTCCCAGGCGTGACCCATCGCGACGAACACGATCGCCAGGTACTTCGCGTTGTCGAAGAACGCGTCCCGCT
>NZ_WWIA01000329.1 GCF_009870065.1 Streptomyces sp. SID5785
CAGGCCGCGACCGTGGTCTTCTCGGCGTCCGAGGCGGCGAGCGCGGCGCGGGCCGGATCGGCGTCGGGCGCGCTGTCGTCGAGCCAGCCGGCCCGGACGGCCTCGGCGGTCTCCTGCTCGACCTCGGCGAGCCGCTGACGCAGGTGCCCGAGCTCGCTGCGGGCGCGCTGGGCCTCGGTCGCGGCGGCGGTCGCGTCCTGGTGGGCGGTCTCGCCCGCCTCCTGGAGGACGGCCGAGCG
>NZ_WWIA01000032.1 GCF_009870065.1 Streptomyces sp. SID5785
CGGCACCGGCACCGGCACCGGCACCGGCACCGAGCAGCATCCGGACCACCGGCACCACCGCCTCCGCCCGCTCCGGGTCGATCTCGCCGCCGAACACGGAACCGGCCCTCGCCGGACCCGCCTCCCCCGCGGAGCCCCCCGGCCCGCGCCGGACGAGCTCCCCCAGAGATCTGCGCACCCCGGGCTCGAACACGGAGAACGTCCGGCGCAGCAACGGCAGTACGTCCACGAACGCCTCCTCCCCGACCCCCGACAGCCACGCGTCGACCAGGCCGAGCAGCCGCTCGTCGTGCACGAGCAGGAGCCCGCCCCCGGAACCGCCCCCGACGAACCCCTCGATCCACGCCGCCGCCTCCCCCGGCGGCGTCCCCGGCGACAGGGCGAGGCTCATCAGGCGGGCCGCGTCCCCCTCCCCGAACTCCCCCTCGTCGAGCAGGATCCGCGTGCACCGGCCCCGGATCACACCGGCGACCCCGGCGCGCCCCGCGAGCCCGCGCAGGACGGACCGCCACCGGGCCCGCATCCCGGCGTCCTCCAGGAGTCCGACGGCGGCGTGCACGGCGTCGACGTGGTCGCGCATCCCGGCCGCCGCGTCCGCGTCGAGCCCCGTGCAGGCGGGCGGGAGGCCGACGAAGACCCGCTCGGCGAGCCCGCCCGCGACCCCGGTCAGGGAGGTGGTGTCCGTCCCGCGCACGTCCCCGTAGCGCAGGGCGCGGACCAGGGCGGGCAGCGCCTGGGCGAGATGGCCGACGTCCGTGTCGAGCGCGGCCCGGTCGGCGAGCACCCGCATCACGACCGGCAGCGCCTCGGACAGACCGGCGAGCAGGCAGTGCTCGGCGAGCGCGGTGACGTCGGCGAGGGCGGTCGCGGACACCGCGTCGGTCCCGGCCTTCGCGGTCGCCGCGCCGAGCACCGTCGTCCCCCACACCCCGGCCTCCGCGACCCGCACCGCGAGCTCCGGCTCCCAGCGCAGCCGCCAGCTCTCGCGGAAGGTGCCGGTGGTGCCGCGCGCGGACCGCGCCGGGACGCCCCAGTCGACACCGAGCAGCCGCAGGCGGTGCAGCAGCCGGCTCCGCGCGGCGTCCGTGTCGCCGCGCAGGTCGAGGTCGAGGTCCTTGTCGAGGGCGGCCGGCTTGAGCCGCAGGCTGCGCTGCTGCCGGGCGAGGTCGCGCTGGAGCGGCACGGCGGGCGCGGACTCCGGTACCTCGCCGAGCACGTCCCCGACGACGAGCCGGTCGTGGATGAGGGAGAGCGGCACGTCGGAGCCCTCGCACAGCACGGCGCGCGCCGCGTCGAGCGTCTCCGTGAGCCCGGCCAGGGGGCGGCCGCGCAGCACTGCGAGGGTCTCGGCGAGCCGGACCGCCTCGATGACATGCGCGGAGGAGACGATCCGGTCCTCCTCCCTGAGCAGCACGGCGACCTTGGTCAGCCATCGCTCCACCGGCCGGTCGGGGGCGCTGAACAGATGGCCGTACCAGCCGGGCGACTCGATGCCCGCGCCGTATCCACTGGCGCGGGCCAGCCTGCGGTGGGTCCAGGGCACCCAGGTCAGGTCGGTCCTGGCCTTCGGAAGCCCCTTGAGCAGGGCGCGGTCGGCCGTGACCGTGGTCCGCCGGCGCAGCGCGGGCACGTGCCAGGCTCCGCAGACGACGGCGACCTCACCCGGCCCGAACTCCTTGGCGGCGGACCGGATCTGGAGCCGCATGTACGCCTCGCGCACGAGGTCGCGCGGGTCCACCCCGCCGTCCGCGCCGTCCCTGTCGTCCCCGTGGTTCCCGCCGTCCCCGCCGTCCCCGTCCTGCGGGCGCAGGGCCTCCATCGCCTCGCCCAGGGCGGCGAAGGCGCCGCCCCGCCGGTGCTCGACGACGTCCTCCCACCAGCGCTCGGCGTCGTCGTACCCGGCGGCCTCGGCGAGCACGCCCAGCGGATCGGTCCGCACGGACGGCTCCCGGACCTCCTGAGGAGCCTCCTGCGCCGATGCCTCCGCCTCCCGCAGGGCGAGGGTGTGGGCGGCGGGCAGGTCGATGAAACGGACGGGCACGTCGTGGGCGAGGGCCCAGCGCAGCGCGACCCACTCCGGCGAGAACTCGGCGAAGGGCCAGAACGCCGACCTCCCCGGCTCGTCCACGACGTGCGCGAGCAGCGCCACCGGGGGCCGCATGGCGGGGTCGGCGGCGAGCGGCACCAGGGCGTCCGCCTCCGGGGGACCTTCGATCAGTACGATGCCGGGCGCGGCGGCGTCCAGCGCGTGCCCCACGGCGCGGGCGGAGCCGGGCCCGTGATGCCGGACGCCCAGGAGCAGAGGCTGCCCGGGGGACGTCATGCGCTCACCTCGCGGCAGGCACGGTAGAAGTCCTTCCAGCCATCCCTCTCGCGCACGACGGCCTCCAGGTACTCCTGCCAGACCACCCGGTCCGCCGCCGGGTCGCGGACGACGGCGCCGAGGATGCCGGCGGCGGTGTCCGACGGGCGCAGCACCCCGTCGCCGAAGTGGGCGCTGAGGGCCAGGCCGCTGGTGACGACGGAGATGGCCTCGGCCGTGGAGAGCGTGCCGCTGGGCGACTTGATCTTCGTCCGGCCGTCGGCGGTCACTCCGTCGCGCAGCTCGCGGAAGACGGTGACCACGCGCCGGATCTCGTCGATCCCGTCCGGTGCCGTCGGCAGGTCGAGCGAACGGCCGACCTGCTCGACCCGGCGCGCGACGATGTCGACCTCCGCCTCGACCGTGGCGGGCAGGGGCAGCACCACCGTGTTGAACCGGCGGCGCAGGGCGCTCGACAGCTCGTTGACCCCGCGGTCGCGGTCGTTGGCCGTCGCGATGAGGTTGAACCCGCGGACCGCCTGCACCTCCTGGCCCAGCTCCGGTATCGGCAGGGTCTTCTCGGACAGGATCGTGATGAGCGTGTCCTGCACGTCGGCCGGGATACGGGTCAGCTCCTCGACGCGTGCCGTCATGCCCTCGGCCATCGCCCGCATGACGGGGCTCGGCACGAGGGCGTCCCGGCTGGGGCCGTGCGCGAGCAGCTGCGCGTAGTTCCATCCGTACCGGACGGCCTCCTCCGGGGTGCCGGCCGTGCCCTGCACGAGCAGGGTGGAGTCGCCGCTGACCGCGGCCGCGAGATGCTCGGAGACCCAGGTCTTGGCGGTGCCCGGGACGCCGAGGAGCAGCAGCGCCCGGTCCGTCGCCAGTGTCGTCACCGCGACCTCGACGATGCGCCGGGGCCCCACGTACTTGGGCGTGATCACGGTGCCGTCGGGCAGGGTGCCGCCCAGCAGATAGGTCGCGACGGCCCACGGCGACAGCCGCCACCGGGCCGGGCGCTGCCGGTCGTCCTGCGCGGCGAGCGCCGCGAGTTCGTGGGCGAAGGCATGCTCGGCGTGCGGCCGCAGCGCCTGTCCCACCTGCCCGGCCGGGCCCTGCCCCGCAGCCGGTCCCGTTGTCGGCCCCTCGGTCTGTCCCACGGTCGGTCCCTCGACGGAAACGGACATGGCTCTCCCCCTCCAGATCAGCCCAGTCGTCGCCGCACGCAGAGGAGTTGACCGCCCCCGTCGTGCGATGGGTTCCACCGTGCACCACGCCACTGACAATCGACCTCGTCGCCGCGGTCCGTGCAGGTCGGAGCCGGTGCGGGCGGAATTGTCAGTGGCGGGTCCTACGGTCGGAGACATGACTCAGCAGGGGGTGCGCTGGACGACGGATCAGGTGCTGGCACTGGCGCCTGACGCCGCGTCGCGCAAGGCGGGAAGCAAGCTCGGGACGGCGGGTCCGTGGTCGGGGACGGGGAGTTCGGACGAGGGGGCGGTGTGGGGGCAGTGCAGGGGAAGCGGCAGCACGCCGTACCGGACGGTGGTGGACACGGGCGGGGCGCAGGGCACCGCGTACAAGTGCAGTTGCCCCAGCCGCAAGTTCCCGTGCAAGCACGCGGTGGGGCTGCTGCTGCTCTGGGCCGGCGGGGCGGCGCAGGTGCCGGCCGGGGCCGAGGCCCCGGACTGGGCGCAGGAGTGGCTCACCGGACGGCGGGAGCGGGCGGAGCGGCAGCGGACCGCCCCGCAGGACGCACCCTCGGCCCCGGCCGATCCGGAGGCGGCGCGGCGCAGGGCGGAGCGGCGCACGCAGCGGATCACGGCGGGGGCGACTGAGCTGGAGCAGCGGCTGACCGACCTGCTGCGGGGCGGGCTGGCCCAGGCGGAGCAGGCGGGATACGGGATGTGGGAGGAGACAGCGGCCCGCATGGTGGACGCGCAGGCTCCCGGACTGGCCTCGCGGGTGCGGGAGTTGGGGACGATACCGGCGTCGGGCCCGGGCTGGCCGGCCCGGCTCCTCGAGGAGTGCGCACTGCTCCATCTCCTCGACCGGGGCTGGCTGCACCACGCCGATCTGCCGGTGGAGCTGGCGGCCACGGTGCGGACCCGGGTCGGCCTGCCGGCACAGCCGGCCGGACCTGCGCTGCGCGACCGCTGGCTGGTCCTCTGCCAGTACGACACGACGGACGGCCATCTGACCACGCGCCGCGCCTGGCTGCACGGCGCGGAGTCGGACCGCACCGTTCTTCTCCTCTCTTACGGGGCGGCAGGGCGAGCACCCGCGCTCGCCCTCGCGCCCGGCCTGGCGCTGGACGCGGCTGTCGCGGTCCGTCCGGGTTCGCTGCGCGGGGAGTTGGGTGAGCAGTTCGGGGCGCCGGAAGCGGGCGGCACCAGACCGTCCGGCACGGATGTCGGGGAGGCACTGGCCCGCTACGGCACGGAGCTGCGGGGCGACCCGTGGCTGGAGTCCTGGCCGGTGACGCTCGCGGACGTCATACCGGCGCGGACCCCGGAGGGCGGGTGGCAACTGGCCGCGGCCGACGGCAAGTCCGCGCTGCCCCTGACCCCGACCGCCACGGCGTCCCCGGGGCTGTGGCGGCTGGTGTCCCTGTCCGGCGGCGGCCCGGTGACGGTGTTCGGCGCGTGCGGGCACGCCGGGTTCCGGCCCCTTTCAGCGTGGGCGCGGGGGCCGGCGGGGGCGGATCTGGTGCCGCTGACGTGAGCGCATCGGCTGCGGCGCCCCCCACCTGCCGTCGCCGCGACCGGCAGCAGCCTCCTGCCCCAGCTGCTGCCTCCTGCCCCACCCGGATCTGCGCACCCCGGATCCGCGCACAGCGGCCCCGGATCCCGGCCCGGACCTGCAACCACCCGTCACCCGTTGTCCCTTGCTCATTTCCCGTCACTGATCACCCGGCTGCTTCAGGAAGGCTCACGTCATGATCGCGTCGCCGAGTGCCGGCCCGTCCTGGGACGAGCTCGTCACTGCCGCTCTGCTCGGGACCGAGCGCCGTTCGTCCACGACACCGACCGCGTTGCTCGATGCGGCGGCCGTGGAGACGGTGCGCCGTCGCGCGGGGCTGCGTCCCGTGGCCGCGGCGGCCCTGCCCGACCCTGCCGCCGACGACCCTCGTCCCGCGCTGCCCGCCGCGGCGCGGCACCGGCTCGCGCTGTTGCTGACGGACCGTCCTGGCACCGGGGGTGCGCGCCGCGGTTCCGCGCCCGACCTGCTCGAACTGCTGCCGCAGTGGCTCACGCTGGCTCAGGCCCACGGATACGCTCCTCCGCCCGAGCTGCTTCCGGCGCTGCTCGACGCGGCGCGCGGCCGGACCGATCTGCGTCCGCAGGTGCTGGCGTTCGCGGGGCCGCGCGCGTTGTGGCTGGCGCGGCTCAACGGGGACTGGAAGTTCGCGCTCCGGGCCACCCCGGGCGCAGGGGCCTCGCTGCCCTCGCCGGACGACGCCGAGGGGGTCGGGCGGTTGTGGGCGGAGGGGCTGTTCGCCGAGCGGGTCGCCCTGCTGGCCACCGTGCGCGCGCACGATCCCGCGGCCGCGCGGGAGTTGCTCGCGGGGAGCTGGCGCGCCGAGCGGGCCGAGGACCGGCTGATGTTTCTCGACTCACTCCGCGCCCGGCTCGGTGACACGGACGAGGAGTTCCTGGAGCAGGCGCTCGCCGACCGCAGCAGAAATGTGCGCGCGACCGCGGCCGAGCTGCTGTCGGCGTTGCCGCGGTCGGCGCTGGCCGCGCGGATGGCTGACCGGGCGCTGTCCTGTGTCGCCCTGGACCGGGCGGCCGGGGTCGTCGTCGTGGAGGCGCCGCACGAGTGCGATCCGGCGATGGAGCGCGACGGCGTCGTGCCGCGGCCGCCGGCCGGGCGGGGTGAACGGTCGTGGTGGTTCGGGCAGTTGGTCGAGGCCGCGCCCCTCGACCGGTGGGCGGCACGGTTCGGCGGGCGGCCCCCGGAGGAGATCGTGGCGCTGGAGGTCGCCGACGGTTGGCAGGGAGAGTTGCACGGCGCGTGGTGCCGTGCGGCGGTGCGGCAGCGGGACACCGCCTGGTCGCGGGCGCTGCTCGGGCAGCCGACGGCGCCGGGGGCGGCCGGTCCCGGCGCGGTGTCGCTCGCGGAGCGGGCCAAGCTGCTGGCGGCGTTGCCCGGGGAGGAACGGGCGGCGTGGGTGGCGGCGTTCATCGCGGCGCACGGGTTGTCGGAGGCGTTCCAGCTGCTCGGGGTGTGTGGAACTCCGTGGGCGCCGGGGTTGGGGCGGGCCGTCGTCGATGCGCTGAACATCGCGCGGGACGCGGGGAGTTATCCGTGGAGCTTCAGCGGGGTGATGGGGCTGGCGGAGCGGTGTCTCGATCCCGAGGAGGCGGTGCGGCTGGAGGGGCTGACCGCGGCGGTCGACGAGCCGGAGGGGGCGGCGCCCGGGGCCGGGGGGTACTGGGCGGAGGCGTTTCAGCGGCTGGTCGGCACGTTGCGCCTGCGGCGGGCGATGCGGGACGAGTTGGCTCCACCGGGGTCCGCCGGGTGAGCCCGCGGCTCCCCCAGCCCCGCCAGGGGCGCGGAGAACTCCGCGACCAGCCACTACGCCGCAGCACCCGACCACAAACCCCAGCCCCATCAGGGGCGCGGGGAACTGCGCGAGCGGCCACGACG
>NZ_WWIA01000330.1 GCF_009870065.1 Streptomyces sp. SID5785
GGCCCGCCCGGGTTGCGGGTCAGGGCGCGGACCCGGGCGCCGGCGTCGAGGAGGGCGCGGGCGGTGGCTCCGCCCTGGGCGCCGGTGGCGCCGGTGACGGCAACAGTGAGCATGGCGGACTCCGGAATCTGCCCCGGGGTGGGGCGGTGGCGCATGACGGCGCACGGATTCTGCTGCGCCACGCAGAAGATTACCCGACAATGCCTGCGTCACGCAGATAATTAGTCCCGCACGGGCTCCAGCACGCCACCCATCTCGACGAGCGCCGCCCTGAAGCGCTCCGGCAGACCGGCACCACCGCCCGCGGCCGGCCTTCCCTCACCCTCCGAACTCTCCGCGCTCTCCGCGCCGCCGGCCCCCTCATCGACCTTGACCCACTCCGCGTAGGCGACCTTGAAGGCGGCCATTCCGGCCTCGGCGGCCAGTGCGGCCGTGCGCGGCGCGGCGCCACGCCCGCACAGGGCGGCGGTCATCGCCGCGACGAAGGCATCGAGCTTGACCAGTTCGCGTTCGCGGAGCTCGGCGCTCGCGGACACGAGCGCATCGCGCTTGCGGACGCGGCGGGGATCCTCCTCGAAGAAGTCCGCGAAGGCGCCCAGGGCGGCGGCCACGCAGACGAGAGGCGGCGCATCCGGCGGCGAACCCTCGATCGTGCGCGTGAGCAGGTCGAGCCCCAACTCCGTGCCGTAGAAGAGGACTTCGCGCTTGTCCGTGAAGTGGCGGAAGAAGGTCCGCTCGGTCACACCGGCGGCGGCGGCGATCTCCGCGACCGTGGTCCGGTCGAAACCCTGCTCCGCGTAGAGCCCGAGGGCGGCTTCCGCCAGTCGCCCTCGCGCGTTCGGCTCCCATCTACCCATGCCGC
>NZ_WWIA01000331.1 GCF_009870065.1 Streptomyces sp. SID5785
AGGTGCGTCCCCGGCAGTTCTTCGGCGTCCCGCGGATCTGGGAGAAGTTCGCCGCGGCCCTGCGCACCGGCCTCGCCCGGCTGCCGGAGGACCGCCGCGCGGCCGTCGAGGAGGCGGCCGCCGTGGCCCGCGCGCACGTGGCGCACCGCGAGCGCGGCGAGCGTCCCCCCGCGGCCCTGGACGAGTCCTACGCCCGGGCCCGCGACGAGGTGCTCCGCCCGCTGCTCGCCCTGGCCGGTCTCGACCGAGTGACCTGGGCGGCCAGCGCCTCCGCGCCGATGCCGCAGGACGTCGTACGGTTCTGGGCCGGTCTCGGCATCGTGGTCATGGACGCCTGGGGGCTCACCGAGACGACCGGTGTGGCCACGACCAACAGCCCGCGCACCGGCTTCCGCCTCGGTTCGGTGGGCCGGCCCGTCGCGTCCGTCGAGGTGCGCACCGCGGCCGACGGCGAGATCGAGGTGCGCGGGGCGTCGGTCTTCTCCGGCTACCTCCGGGCGGACGGGACGGTGCGGTCGGCGCTCGACGCGGACGGCTGGCTGGCGACCGGGGACATCGGGCGGCTCGACGACGACGGCTACCTCTGGCTCACCGACCGCAAGAAGGAGATGATCATCACCTCGACCGGCAAGAACGTCTCCCCGGCGCTCGTCGAGAACACCCTGAAGGAACACCCGCTGATCGGCCAGGCCCTGGTGCACGGCGACCGGCGCTCCTACCTCGTCGCGCTCCTCGTCCTCGACGCCGAGGCGGCGCCGGTCTGGGCCGCCGAGCGGGGCCTCGGCCCCGCGGACGACCTGACCGCACTGGCCGCGCACCCCGACGTCCTCGCCGAGGTCGACCGCGCGGTCGCGGCCGCCAACGCCCGGCTCAACCGCACCGAACAGGTCAAGCGGTACCGGCTCCTCGGCCGCGAATGGGGCCCGGCCACCGGTGAGTTGACGCCGTCCCTGAAACTGCGCCGCCGGGTCGTCCACACGCTGTACGCGGACGAGCTCGCCGCGCTCTACGCAGGCTGAGCGCCGGGCCGCGGGCGGCCGGTCAGGGCTTGTAGACCGTGCCCGGTTCGGCGCGGCCCGGGGCGAGCAGCTGCGGCACGGTCACGAACACGTAGCCGCGCTCCTTGAGCGTGTCGATGATGCCGGGGACGGCCGGGACGGTGCCGCGGTAGATGTCGTGCAGCAGGATGATGCTGTCCCGCCGCGTCTGGTCCACGGCCCGCTTCCGGATCAGCGCGGAGTCGGTGGTCTCGTAGTCCTTGCAGGTCACGTCCCACAGGATCTGGGCGAGTCCCTCCTCCTTCGCGAGGGCGCTCACGTGGTCGTCCGTGCGGCCCTGCGGCGGGCGCATCAGCGTGGGACGCCTCCCCGTGAGCCGTTCGACCGCGTCGTCGGTGCGCCGGAACTCGTCGCGGATCTCGTCGTCGCCGATGTCCGTGAGGATCTTGTGGTCCCAGGTGTGGCTGGCGAGCTCGTGTCCCTCGCGCGCCATGCGGCGCACCAGGTCGGGGTGCTCGGCGATGTGGTTCTTCCCGAGCAGGAAGAAGGTCGCCGGGACCTTGCGGTCCTTCAGGATGTCGAGCAGGCGCGGGCTGTTCTCGCTGGGGCCGGCGTCGAAGGTGAGCGCGACGCACTTGGCGCGGCGGCAGTCGACCGTGCCGAAGCCCCCGGGCGTGCCCGCCGTGCCGACGGCCTTCGCGTCCACGTGCCGCTCCGCGCCCGTGACCGGTGCCTTGCGGGCGGCGCTCGGCTTCGTCGTGTCGTACTGCGTGCAGCCGGTCAGCGCGAGGGCCAGGGTGCCGGCGGTCAGCGCCAGGGCGACCGCGCGGAACCCTCTCCGTATTTTCATCATCTTCTCAGGTGCGGCAGACATGCCCGCACTATACATACTGTGTATACGCGGAGTGTATAGCTGCTTGGCCTGCACTTTTCTTGGATGGGCGGCGCACGGTCGGCCGGGTGGTCGCCGCCTTCACAAGGGGAGGGCGCCGCGCCGATTGACAGCCGTCGAAACAGCCCGGATCGTGACAACCGGGATGGAGCGCCTGACGGTTGGGGGACCGCGATGGGGTGGCCGGGGGACACGTCCGACGGACCGCAGGACGCAGCGCCGGACGGCGCGCGGACGCCGCGAGGCGAGGGCTCCGGCCCGGCGCCCGCGTATCCGCCGGTGCCGCCCGCGCCTCCGCCTCTGCCTCCCGCGCCGCCGGGCGCCCCGGCTCCGGGGGTGCCGCCTGTCCCCGGGGTGCCGCCCGTGCCGCCGCCGGGACCCGCCGACCCCGTGCGCGCCCTGGCCGCGGCGCTGCTCAACCTCTGCGGCCTGGGCCTCGGTTACGCCCTCCTGCGCCGGTGGCTGCCCGCCCTCGGCTGCGTCGCCGCGACCGTCGCGCTCCTCCTCGTCGCGCTGCCCGCCGACCCGGACGGAGTCCCGGCCTGGGCGTTGGCCGGCTACGGCGTCCTCCTCCTGCTCGCCGCCCTCGACGGGGCACGCCGCGGCCTGCGGGCCGGGCCCGCGGCCCTGCCCCTGCGGCCCGTGCTCGCCGCCGCCCTCGGGCTCGCGCTCCTGGTCGTGCCCGCGGGCGGCGCCTACGCGTACGACGGACTGCGCGACGACGCCGTCGAGGACATGCTGCTCGACCGGCTCGCCGCGGCCGACGCCCTCGTCGAACGGGCCGCCCGTGAGGACTTCGGCCGCGCCGAGCCCACCTACCGCTCCGCGCTCGCCCGCTACCGCGCCCTCACCGAGGACCACCCAGGCTCCCGCGCCGCCCACCGCGTCCACGACAGCCTCGGCGCCTACTACCGGGCCGTGGCCGCGCCCTACCGCGGCAAGGACCGGTGCGCCGCCGTCGCCCCGCTCGAACACCTGCGGACCGTGCCGGACACCATCGACCGCTCCGTCCTCGGCGCGCTCGCGGCCTGGCCCGACACCCGGCTCGCCACCGCGCTCCTCGACTGCGGCACCGGCAAGCTCGGCACCGCCGAGAGCGACGGCAAGGGCGGCGAGCTCGGTGAACTCCTGCGCACCTTCCCGCAGTCGGCGCAGGCCGACCGGGTCGAGCCCGCCCTGCGGGCCGCCGTCACCCGCCGCACGGACGGGCTCGACAGCGGCGCACCCTGCACGGTCACCGGGGAACTGCGCCGCATCGGCGACACCGCGAAGGCCCTGCCGGACCCCGTGCCCGGCCGTCTGCGCGCCCCCGTGGCGGCGGCGGTGCGCGACGGTACGTACGCGTGCGGCATGGACGAGTTCGGCGACGGGAAGTTCGGGGCCGCGCGCAGGACGCTCGCGGGCTTCGCCACGGCCTACCGCGACGACGCCCGCCGCGACCGGGCCCGGCAGGTCGCCACGGCGGCCGAGATCGCCGAGGTGCGCCCCGCCGCGGGCGACCGCCTACCGCGCGCGCACGCCCCCGGCGGCGCCCGCATGGAGCTCGTCGTCAGCAACGACGGACCCGACCCCGTTGAGATCCTCTACACCGGACCCGTCACCGGCCGGCTCACCGTCGGCGGCTGCGGATCCTGCTCGACGTACCCGAGCGAGGCCGCGGGCCGCAGCAAGGCCTGCAAGGCGAGCGGGCGCACCTACCCGAAACGGACGCTGCGGCTCCCGGCCGGCACGTACCACTTCCTGCACAGGCCGGGCGGCTCCGGACCCGCCGCCCGCAGCCGGGCGGCCGGCGGCAGCATCCAGCCCGGCTACACCTACACGCAGTGCAGCTACGTCGTGCGCGCGCCAGGACTCGGCGCCGACCTCTGAGCCCCGCGCGCGGCAGCGCGCGCGAGCCCCCTGCCGCCCGGGGTAGGCTTTCCGGGCGGCGACCGCGCCGGCCCCCTGGCCGGAGCGCACCGCACGGCGGTGGGGCCCGCCGTACCCAACCGCGGCACGACGCCGCCAACGGTCCCTACTTGCGACCACGCACGCCTGCGCCCGGACCCGGGTGCGGGCGTCCGGCGAGTAGGAGACAGCACTGTGGAAGAGGCCCGCGCATCCATGACCGAGGAACCGGTCGATCCCGACACCGGACCGCTCCCCGACGCCCCGCGGCCCGCCGTCCTGCGCGGCCAGGGACCGGTGATCGCGGTCGTCGCGGCCGGTGGCGCGCTCGGCGCCGTCGCCCGCTACGGCGCGGCACAGATCTGGCCGACCGCCTCCGGCACCTTCCCGTGGACCACCCTGGTCGTCAACGTGACCGGCTGCGCCGTCATCGGGGTCTTCATGGCCGTCCTGACCGACCTGTGGGCGGCCCACCGCCTCGTGCGGCCGTTCTTCGGCACCGGTGTCCTCGGCGGCTTCACCACCTTCTCCACCTACGCCGTCGACATCCGTCAGCTGACCGACGCCGGAGCCGCCCGCACGGCGCTCGGCTATCTGGCGCTCACCGCCGTCGCCGCGCTCGCCGCGGTCTGGACGGCCTCGCATCTCACCCGCCGCGTCATCGAACGGAGCACGCGATGACCACCCCGCCCGCACCGCCCGCCGGATCCGGCGGCGGCCACCGGCCACTGGTCGGCCCCGCCCTGCGCGTCACCATCTTCATCGGCGAGAACGACACCTGGCACCACAAGCCCCTCTACGCCGAGATCGTCCGCCGCGCCCACCACGCCGGCCTCGCCGGAGCCTCGGTGTTCCGCGGCATCGAGGGCTTCGGCGCCGGTTCGATCGTCCACACCCACCGGCTGCTCTCCCTCAGCGAGGACCTGCCCGTCGCGATCTTCATCGTCGACACCGAGGAGCGCGTCCGGGCCTTCCTGCCCCAGATCGACGAGCTGGTCACCGAGGGCCTCGTCATCCTCGACGACTGCCAGGTGCACCGCTACGTGGGCCGGGGCCAGGAGGCCGGGGCGTGAACTGGCTCCTCGTGATCGCCGGTGCCGCGGTCGGCGCCCCGCTGCGCTACCTGAGCGACCGCACCGTGCAGTCCCGCCACGACTCCGTCTTCCCCTGGGGCACCTTCGCCGTCAATGTCTGCGGCTCGCTCGTCCTCGGCCTGGTCACCGGCGCGGTCGCCGCGGGGGCCGCCTCCTCCCAGCTCCAGCTCCTGCTGGGCACGGGCCTGTGCGGCGCGCTCACCACGTACTCCACGTTCTCCTACGAGACCCTCCGCCTCGCCGAGACGGGCGCCCGCTTCTACGCGGTGACCAACGTCCTCGGCACCCTCGCGGCGGGCCTGGGCGCAGCCTTCACGGGCGCGGCCGTCGCACAGGCGCTCTGGGGCTAGCGAGGGCCTGGGCTCGAGGGGCCTCGGGCTCTGCCCCGGTGTGCGCCCATGTGCCCCAGTGCCGCCGGTCCGTCGCCGGGCGCGTGGGACCCGGCGCGGCCGGGCCCTCGGCGGCGGACCGGAAGCGTGGTGGAACATAACACCGTTGAAAGTTTTGCGTAAGGCCTTGCAGGAGTGATTCGCCGCTTTCCGGGGCCTGTTGTGAAGGCTGTGCGCGGAGGGTTGACCGCGGGTGCGGGCCCTCGTACGGTCACCACCGCAACAGCTTGCAGCAAGAACCTGCAATCGGATCGACCACCCCCCAACAGCCTCACGGGCATGGCGCGTTGCCCTTCGGATCAGGAGGAACCATGGCCAGAAAGTCCGTGGCCGCCGCACTCGCCGTCCTGGCGGGAGCCGCTGCTGCCGTCACGGTCCCCGCCCCGGCCCAGGCGTCGGCACCCGGCGACAAGGACGTCACCGCGGTGCTGTTCGAATGGAACTTCGCGTCGGTCGCCAAGGAGTGCACCGGCTCCCTCGGCCCCGCCGGATACGGCTACGTCCAGGTCTCGCCGCCCCAGGAGCACATCCAGGGCTCCCAGTGGTGGACCTCGTACCAGCCCGTCAGCTACAAGATCGCCGGCCGCCTCGGCGACCGCGCCGCGTTCAAGAGCATGGTCGACACCTGCCACGCCGCGGGCGTGAAGGTCGTCGCCGACACCGTCATCAACCACATGTCGGCCGGTTCCGGCACGGGCACCGGCGGCTCCTCGTACACGAAGTACGACTACCCGGGCGTGTACTCGGCCGCCGACATGGACAACTGCACGGCCACGATCAGCAACTACCAGGACCGCACCAACGTCCAGGAGTGCGAACTCGTGGGCCTCGCCGACCTCGACACCGGCGAGGAGTACGTCCGCGGGCGGATCGCCGGATACATGAACGACCTGCTCTCCCTCGGCGTCGACGGCTTCCGGATCGACGGGGCCAAGCACATGGCCGCGGCCGACCTCGCGAACATCAAGTCCCGGCTCACGCAGCCGGACGCGTACTGGAAGCAGGAGGCCATCTACGGAGCCGGCGAGGCGGTCTCGCCCAGCGAGTACCTCGGCAACGGCGATGTCCAGGAGTTCCGCTACGCCCGCGACCTCAAGCGCGTCTTCAACGACGAGAACCTCGCTTCCCTGAAGAACTTCGGCGAGGGCTGGGGCTACATGGCCTCGGACGGGTCCGCCGTCTTCGTCGACAACCACGACACCGAGCGCGGCGGCGACACCCTCACCTACAAGGACGGCGCCTCCTACACCCTGGCCCACGTCTTCATGCTCGCCTGGCCGTACGGCTCGCCGGACGTCCACTCCGGCTACGAGTGGACCGACAAGGACGCGGGACCGCCCGACGGCGGTGCGGTGAGCTCCTGCTACACCGACGGGTGGAAGTGCCAGCACGCCTGGCCGGAGATCTCCTCCATGGTCGGCTTCCGCAACGCCGCGCGCGGCGAGTCCGTCACCGACTGGTGGGACAACGGCGGCGACCAGATCGCCTTCGGGCGCGGCGCCAAGGCGTACGTCGCCCTCAACCACGAGTCCGGCGAGCTGACCCGCACCTTCCAGACGTCGCTGCCCGCCGGCGACTACTGCGACGTGCAGAGCGGCAGGAACGTCACGGTGGACGGCTCGGGCCGGTTCACCGCGACGCTCGGCGCGAACACCGCGCTCGCCCTGCACGTCGGCGCCCGCACCTGCTCCGGGACGGGCTGACCGCACCCCGCTGCCGCGGGCTGTCCCCGCGTCCCCGGGGACGGCCCGCCGCAGGGCTCAGCGCAGGCCGGCGAAGAGGTCGTTCTCGGGGACGGGGGCGTCGGTGGTGTCTCGGACGCGGACGAACGTCTCCATGCCCATGAGCTCGGCGAACCGGTCCTTGCCCATCCGCAGGAAGAAGATGTTGTCGCCCTGACTGGCATGGGCGGCCAGGGCGTCGAACTTCTGCCCGGCGAACGCGGTCGTGTCCACCCACGTGGTGATCTCGTCGTCGGGCAGCCCGATCTCGGCCATCGCCTCGGCCTCGGCGGGGTCCGGCTCGGGCATGTCCTCGTTGAACTCCCGCATGATCTCGCCGAACCGCTGCATCCCCGAGCGCGGCATCGTCGTCCAGTACGCCTTCGGACTCAGATCGTCCGCGACGAGGTCCAGCGCCGCCATCGTGATGCGGTGCGCCTGGATGTGGTCCGGGTGACCGTAGAAGCCGTTCTCGTCATAGGTGACGACCACGTCGGGCCGGTAGTGCCGCATGAGGTCCGCAAGGCGGGCGGCCCCGTCCGCGACGGGGGTCTGCCAGAAGGCGCCGGGCGCCTCGTTGCCCGGCCAGCCCATCATTCCGGAGTCGGCGTAGTCGAGCATCTCCAGATCGCTGATCTTCAGCGAGGCGCAGCTCGACTCCAGCTCCTGCCGGCGCATGAGCGCGACGGCCGCGGGATCGTGCCCGGGGTCCCCGGGCTTCACCCCGCCCGGCCCGTCACCGCACCCGCCGTCGGTACACGTCACGAGCACCGTGCGGATGCCTTCGGCGGCGTACCGGGCGAGGACGCCACCGGTACTGGTGGCCTCGTCGTCGGGGTGCGCGTGCACGGCCATGAGCGTCAAAGGGCGGTGATCAGCCATGGAACAGTCCTCCTGAGGGATAAGCGACACGGCGGACGCACCACGACCCGGCGCACGCCCACCGCTCCCATTGTCCCGAACGTTCCGCGGAAGCGAGCGCGGCACTCGCCCGGAGCCGGCCCCGAGCGGTGGACTGGCTTGCCATGGCGACGAGTTGGACGGTGTGATGCACCTTCGCGTTACAGAGTGCTCTCTTTGTTTCATGCCCAGATCCGACAAACCAGATTCGACGAAGAAGCGTATGCCCACGCACCAGTGAGGGAGTCATGCGGGCGAATCGGGCGAATGCTCGCAGTAGCTGTACCGCGACGCCCTGGCCCAGTAAGTTAGAGATTGTTCTCTTTACTTTGGAGGAGCGATGCGGCAGCCGAAGCAGCAGCGGGCTGTGGAGACGCGCGCGGGAATCCTGCGGGCTGCGGCGGAAGTCTTCATCGAGGCGGGGTACGCCGGAGCGGGGATCAACCGGATCCTCCAGCGGGCCGGAGCCACGGCCGGCTCCCTCTACTTCCACTTCGGGTCGAAGGAGGGGCTCGCGCGCGCTGTGATGAGCAGTCAGTCCGCGAGTGTCCTGCCGTTCCTCGCGTCCGAGGGGCTGCAGCGGCTGGTGGACATCACCCTGGTGTGGGCGCACCAGTTGCAGAACGACCTCATGTTGCGCGCGGGTGTGCGGTTGACCACCGAGGCGGGGATCCTGGGCCTGGGAGAAGCGGACAAGCCGTACACCGAATGGGCCGACGTGATGCGGGACTGCTTGCAGACCGCCAGTGATCTCGGAGAGCTGCAGGCGGGCGTGGATCCTTTGCAGCTGGCCGAGCATGTCGTTGCGACCTGCACCGGCATGCAGCTCTTCTCCGAGGCCGCCAGCACCGACCGCGCGGACCTGCCGCAGCGTGTGCGACGGATGTGGCAACTGCTGCTTCCGGGGATCGCCGTCCCGGCCACCGCGGTGCGCATCGATCTTGATCCGGGCCGGGGGGAGAGGCTGGCGGCGGCGGTCGGCCGGCCACCGGCTGAGGCGGCCGCGCCGTCCCCGGCGAAGCCCTAGCCATCCACGAGATCACCACGCAGACGTTCGGCGCGTGCGCTGAACGCCCCCTTCGTCGGGGCACCTCGTGGACCGACTCGACGAGATCGACGCCGAGTTGCTCCGTGTATCCCTGCGTGAACTCAATAATCAGAACGCTCGCTTTACTTTGACGGTGTGTCGTCGCTACCGTCATGGTCGGCGCATGGGTGGCCGTCGCCGGTCAGGGGAGAGTGATGGTGACTCAGGACAGGGCCGCGCGTACGCGCCAGGCTCTGATCGCGGCTGCGGCCGCCGACATCGACACCAACGGCTACGACGGTGCCACCCTCTCTGCCATCAGTTCGGCGGCGCGCGTCTCCATGGGCGCGCTGACCTTTCACTTCTCCAGTAAGCGCGCGCTGGCCGAGGCGGTCGTCGAGGAGGCGTGCGTGCTGACGCGTCAGCGCACCGCCGTGGCGGTGGCCGCCGGGTCGCCGCCGCTGCAGGTCGCGGTCGAACTGCTCCGCTGTCTGGCCGACCTGCTGGATGAGAGCGTGCTCGTGCGCGCGGCGGCGCTGCTGGCCAGGGAGCGTCCGCAGGCGGTGCCGGGCTGGCATCAGGCGTGGGTGCCCGCGCTGAGCGCGCTGCTGACGGAGGCGGCCGATCTGGGGCAGTTGCATCGTGAGGCGAGGCCCGACGCGGTGGCGGACCTGGCGGTGTATCTCCTGACCGCGGTCGAGGTGAACCGGTCCGCGCCGGCCGGGGAAGGGCGCGGTGCGGAAGGTGCCTTGGCGCGGCTGCTGCCGTTCGTGAAGCGGGCTGTCGCCTCCGGCGATGCCTGACGCCGCTCGGCCCGCCTCCGAAGGGGGAGGCGGACCGAGCGGCTTCTGTGCTAAAAACAAAGAGAGCGTTCTAAATATTTTTGATCGTCTCTGAGAAGGGTTTCACCATGGGGGCTCCAGCCGTGCCGGCGGAGAACGTCTACCGGGAGGCGCCGGCGAGGATCGGCGCCGAGGGTGGCGGCGGACGGTGACGTCGCCGCCGACGCCGAGCGGTTACTCGCCCTCGTGAAGGACATGCGGCGATGAGCGGGTTCCGGAGCGGCCGGGGGCGGCCGCTCCGGGCGGGACGGGCGGGACGGGCCGGACGGGGGTGCGGGTCAGCCGTCGCGGTCGGGATGCAGGAGTTCGGATCGGGCCAGCAGGTAGGCCAGATGCGCCCGGCTACGGCTGCCGATCGACTCCGACGCCTTCTTGATGTGGTGGGAGACGGTTCTGCTGCTGATGCCGAGCCGGCTGCCTATTCCCGCGTCCGTGTGGCCCTCGACCATGAGCTTCAGGACGGCTCTGCGGGTCTCGTCCGTCAGCAGCGGGGGGCGGTGGTCCTGTCCCACGGTGACGGGTTCCGCCCGCTGCCAGGCGTGGTCGAAGACCTTCACGAGGTAGTGGATGAGCGCCGGGTGCTCCACGGCGAGGGCGGTGGTCCGCTGGTCGTAGCGCGGGTCCGGGATGAAGGCGATCGACCGGTCGTAGACGATGACCCGGTCGATGATCTCGTCGAGCGTACGCACCTGGGCACCGGCGCTGGTGACCTGCTCGATGTAGGCGAGGGTCGGACCGTGGGCACGCACCGCGTGCTGGTACAGCGTGCGTTGCCGCACCCCGCGCTCGTTGAGGCGCAACGTGCGCGGCAGCGTCTTGCCCAGGGCCTCGGGGTCGCGGGTGCCGCCGGGGTGCGCCGTCAGCAGTTCCTCGCGGCATGCCTCGGACGCCCGCTCGAGCGCGGCGTAGATGACGTCGGCACCGTGCAGCAGACGCACGGGCGCGGCCGAGGTGCGCTGCTGCGTGCGGTACACGTCCTCCGCCGCCGACAGCGCGTCGAAGATGCCTGCCACGGTGTGCTGCTGGGTCAGGATGGCGCGCTCGAGAGGGCGGGTCAGGTCGTGCGAGGCGATGTCCGGCGGGATCGCCACCCAGCGGTCCTCGGTCTCGTCCTGGCGTCGCATCAGACCCAGCTCCGTCAGGCAGTCCGGGACGTCGTTGTCCGTGTGGCCCTCCGCGAGTGCGCGGCGGTAATAATCCAGCCCGCGCTCGCACAGGGGTACGACATTCGGTTGTGGGCTTATGTCCGGATCTCTGCACACTTTTCCCCCTTGCTGCTTTCTGCAATGCGCGATCCAGACCCTACCCGTCCCGGGAATCCGGCCTTTTCCGCGCCATGCTGTTTGAGGCA
>NZ_WWIA01000332.1 GCF_009870065.1 Streptomyces sp. SID5785
AACGGGTACAGCGTCGTGCGCGAGACGTCACGGTCCCGGCTCACGGGCGCGCTCAGCGACACCATCCACAGCTGGTGCGCGCTGAGCGGCTGCGGATACCTGCGCTCGGCACGGGGCCTGCCGAGCCGTGCCAGCGAAGCGGGGAGGACCGGTCTGCCGGATCTGAACAGGGACATGGCCGCGGAGCGTACTAGGCCACGCCCTAGGCCCCGCCGGTCCGGGCCCTGATCACCGCGGGGGCCGTCGAGTGCGGCAGCAGACCGCGCGGGTCGTCCGGCAGCACCACCTCGACGTCGGCGTCCTCCGGGAGGCGGTACGGGCGGTGGGCGATCAGACCGCCCAGATAGCGGCGGACCCGGGACAGCTCGGCGCGCACCGTCACCGTGCGGGCCGGGTCGCCGAACAGGTCCTCGGCGAGGCCCGCCGCGCTGCGCCCCTCGCGGTGCAGCGCCAGCAGGTACAGCAACTCGGCGTGCCGCGGGCTCAGTTCGTGCGTCCAGACGCCCGCCGTGCCCGAGACCTGCACCGACCAGCGCCGGGGCCGGCTCACGTCGAGGACGATCCTGGCCGCGGCCGGCGGCTCCGGTGTCCCGTCCGGCAGCACCAGCCAGCCGCCCGGCAGCGGGGCCAGCGCGCACGCGCCGAGCGAGGGTATCCAGCAGGGGCCCTCCGCGGCGGCCCGGGGCAGCGCCACCCGCTCGGGCAGCGGCATGCCGGTGACCGCGGCCGTCCAGCCGTGCGCGTCGACCGCGAGCGCCCGGCCGCCGAGCCGCGCGAGCACCGGCGCCGCCACCGCACGCAGCCGCTCCAGGCCGTTCACGTGCTCCTCGCGCAGCCGCGCCTCGGCGAGCTGCGCCACCGAGTTCACCCACGACAGCGTCGCCGGGTGCATCGTCTCCAGCGGACCGCTCACGTCCACCACGCCGAGCAGCCGGCCGTCGCGCGGGTCGGTGACCGGCGCTCCCGTGCACGTCCACGGATGGTGCGAGCGCACGAAGTGCTCCGCGGCGAACACCTGCACCGGACGGCGGGTGACCAGCGGTGTGCCCACCCCGTTGGTCCCGACGACGTCCTCGGCCCAGTGCGCGCCCACCTCGAAGCCGAGCCGGTCGCCCATGCGCAGCACCGTCGGATGCCCCTCGCGCCACAGGATCCTGCCGTCCGCGTCGCTGACCACCATGATGTGCTGGGCCGCCTCGGCGACCGTGCCCAGCGCCTCGCGCAGCAGCGGCAGCACCGGCAGCAGCGGCGAGGTCCGGCGCCGCTCCTCCACCTCGTCGACGCCGAGCAGCCCGCGCCGCACGTCCCGGTCCGGGTCGACCCCGTCGCGCAGCATCCGGCTCCAGGACTCACCGATCACCGGGCGCGGCCTGACCGGCGGGCGGTGCCCCGAGAGCGTCGCGTCCCGTACGCCCTTGAGCAGCCGCGACGCGAGCGACGCGTCCATCGCGGACAAGCGCGCCAGGTCGATCGTCGACTCCGTGCCCATGACTGAATCCTCGGTGTCCGGCCAGCTGTGCCCATCGTGCACCTCCGGGCCGCACGGGGAGGCGGCTTCCGAAGGAACGTTGCAACCCTCTGCAACCCTGGCGACCAACGGTACGGCGTTTGAAACTGACAACAACGCCGTTCAGGCGGCGTTCGAGGGCCTCTGGCCTGACCGCGGGGATGGTGCCGTGTCGGCGCAGCACCATCCCCGCGCCCCCGCCCCCCTCCGCCCGTGCCGCGTCCCGCTTCCCGGGGACGTCACGCCACCGGCCGCGCCCGCTCCACGATCTCGGCCAGCGCCGCGTGGTGGGGCAGCGTGCCGAACGCCGCGCCCCCGTCCCCGCCCAGCCGCGCCGCGCAGAACGCGTCCGCCACGTCCGGCGGCGCGTACCGCACGAGCAGCGAGCCCTGGAGCACGAGCGCGATCCGCTCGACCAGCCGCCGCGCCCGTGCCTGCACCCCGTCCAGATCGCCGAGTTCGGTGAGCAGGGCGCGCACCGCCGCGTCCAGCCGGTGGTCCGCGCCCCGGCTGCGGCCGGCCTCCAGGAGGAACGCGTCCAGCGCCGCGGGATCCTGCTGGAGCACCCGCAGCGCCTCCAGCGCCTGCACGTTGCCCGGGCCCTCCCGGAGCGCTCCGGCGGGCGCCGCGCGCAGCAGCGCCGGCAGTCCCGAGTCCTCCACGTACCCGTTGCCGCCGAGACACTCGAGGGCCTCCGCCACCAGCGGCGTACAGCGCTTCGTCAGCCAGTACTTCGCCGCCGGGACCGCGAGCCGCAGCAGCGCCCGCTCCCGCTCGTCGCCCGCGTCCGCCCGGTCGTGCGCCGCCGCGAGCCGCAGCACCAGGGTCGTCGCCGCCTCCGACTCCAGGGCCAGATCGGCCAGGACGTTGCGCATCAGCGGCTGTCCGGCCAGCGGGACCCCGGACGCCGTGCGGTACGTGCAGTGGTGCACGGCCTGCGCGACGGCCTGCCGCATCAGCGCCGCCGCACCGAGCGCCCGGTCGAGCCGGGCCGCCGCGACCGTCTCCCGCAGCGTCGCGACGGCCCGGCCCTCGTCGCCGATCCGGTGCGCCCAGGTCCCGTCGAACTCCACCTCGGCCGTCGCGTTCGCGCGGTGGCCCAGGGTGTCCTTGAGGCGCTGCAGCGCGAACACGTTGCGCGTGCCGTCGTCCAGGACGCGCGGCACCAGGAAGCACGTCGGCCCCTCTGCGGCCCGCGCCACGACGAGGAAGCCGTCCGACATCGGCGCGCTGCAGAACCACTTGTGCCCGGTCAGCCGGTGGGTCCCGGCCCCGCCCGCCACCGGCTCCGCCCGGGTCGTCACGGCTTCCGGGTCCTCGCCGCCGCCCTGCTTCTCCGTCAGCCCGAGGCCGAGCAGCGCCCCCGCCTTGCCGGACACGGGCCGCAGTCCGGACTCGTAGACCGCCGAGGTCAGCCTCGGCTCCCAGAGCTCCGCCAGGTCCGGGCGGGCGCGCAGCGCGGGGACCGCAGCGTACGTCGTCGACAGCGGGTCCAGATGCCCCGGTTCCACCTGCGACCACACCAGGAACGCGGCGGCCCGCCGCAGTCGTCCGCCCGGCCCGCCGCCCGCGGACGTGAGCCCGGCGCCGACCCCCTTGCCGAGCAGCCGGTGCCAGGCCGGAGCGAACTCCACCTCGTCGATGCGGTGCCCGAACCGGTCGTGGGTGCGCAGGACGGGCGGCTGCGCCTGCGCCAGCCGGCCCCACTCCCGGGCCTGCGCACTGCCCGCCGCGCGTCCGAGCTCCGTCAGCTCCCGGGCGGCCCGCCGCGCCTGCTCCGCGTCCAGGTGCCGCTCCACGCCCTCGACCAGGACCGGGTCGGTGCCGAAGACGTCGTACGCCGTCAGGGGCGGCGGCTGGTTCGTCACCGCGTGCGTGCTGGCTGCCATGACCGCGAACCTACCGCCGCACCTGTGCCGTACCCGCACACCGTGCGGCCCGGGCACTCCCGCGCGCCGGATAACGTTAGGGCGTGCAGCCAGCAAGTGAATCTCCCCAGCGGCCGTCCGGCCGGCTCCACCGGGCCCGCGCGCTCTACCGGAACGTGTCGAAGCGCAGGACCGCCTGGCTGCTGCTCAAGGACACCGTCAACTCGTGCATGGAGTACCGCATCCTGGGCCTCGCGGCCGAGGCCGCGTTCTTCACCCTGCTCTCGGTGCCCCCTCTGCTGCTGTCGCTCGTCGGCCTGCTCGCCTACGTCGACACGTGGACCGGCGCCGACACCATCGCCGGTGTGCGTGACAACATCCTGGAGGCCTCCCGCACCGTCCTCACCGACGAGGGCGTCAAGGAGATCGCAGAACCGATTCTCGACGACGTCATCAAGGGCGGCCGCCCCGACGTCATCTCTATCGGTTTCCTCATCTCCCTGTGGTCGGGCTCCCGGGCCGTCTCCACCTTCGTCGACACCGTCACCGTCATGTATGGGCTCGACGGCGTGCGCGGCATCGTGAAGACCCGGCTCCTCGCGTTCCTGCTCTTCCTCGCCGGGATCGTCGTCGGCTCCATCGCGCTGCCGCTGATGATCGCGGGACCGGACGCGGTGATCGCCCTCGTGCCCTGGTCGGAGACGGTCGTCCAGGTCCTGTACTGGCCCGTCGTCCTGGTCCTGTCCGTCGCGTTCCTGACGACGCTGTACCACGTGTCCGTGCCCGTCCGCTCGCCCTGGATCGAGGACGTGCCGGGCGCCCTCGTCGCCCTCGCGATGTGGATCCCGGGCAGCTTCCTGCTGCGCCTCTACATCACCAACACCATCGAGGGACCCACCATCTACGGGTCCCTCGCGGCGCCGGTCGCGGTGCTCCTGTGGATCGGTGTCTCCGCGTTCGCCGTGCTCGTCGGCGCCGCCGTCAACGCGGCCATCGACCGGGTCTGGCCGTCCGTCGCCACCGCCGCCGCGCGCGCCGCCAACGAACGGCACCGCACCGCGGCCGCCGCCGAGTACGTGGCCTGGGCGACCTCGCGCGCCGACGAGCCGGCCGACCCGGAGGACCCCGACATGCCCTCGGAGTTCCCCGAGCGCTGGTCGAAGTTCCTGCCGCCGGAGGACGTCACGTCCCGGCTGCGCACCCACACCCGCCGTGACCCGCACCCGCACGACGACGCCGACACCGAGCCCGAGACGCCCCTGTCCCGCAACCAGGAATGGGTCAACGTCACCCTGGACCTGGGCGACGGCCGCGGTCCGCGCCGCTTCCGCCGCGAGACCAACACCATGCCGAACTGGGCCGGCTCCTGCTGGTACGAGCTGCGCTACCTGGACCCGCACAACAGCGAGCAGCTGGTCGACCCGGCCGTCGAGCAGTACTGGATGGGCCCGCGCGAGGGCATGCCCACCGGCGGCGTCGACCTGTACGTCGGCGGCGCCGAGCACGCCGTGCTGCACCTGCTGTACGCGCGCTTCTGGTCCAAGGTCCTGTTCGACCTGGGCCACGTCTCCTCCGCCGAGCCGTTCCACAAGCTGTTCAACCAGGGCATGATCCAGGCCTACGTCTACCGGGACGCGCGCGGCATCGCCGTGCCGGCCGCCGAGGTGGAGGAGCGCGACGGCGCCTACTACCACCAGGGCGAGAAGGTCTCCCGCCTGCTGGGCAAGATGGGCAAGTCCCTGAAGAACGCCGTCACGCCCGACGAGATCTGCGCCGAGTACGGCGCCGACACCCTGCGCCTGTACGAGATGGCGATGGGCCCCCTGGACGTGTCCCGCCCCTGGGACACGCGCGCGGTCGTCGGCCAGTTCCGCCTGCTGCAGCGCCTGTGGCGCAACATCGTCGACGAGGAGACCGGCGAGACCACCGTCGCCGACGTCCCCGAGGCCGACATCGACGCCGCCACGCTGCGCGCTCTGCACAAGGCGATCGACGGCGTCCGCGGCGACCTGGAGGGCATGCGCTTCAACACCGCGATCGCCAAGGTCACCGAGCTGAACAACCACCTGACCAAGGCGTACGCGGGCGGCGCCCTGCCGCGCAGCGTCGCCGAGCGCCTGGTGCTGCTGGTCGCGCCGCTGGCCCCGCACGTCGCCGAGGAACTGTGGCGCAAGCTGGGCCGCACCGACTCCGTCGTCCACGTCGACTTCCCGGCCGCCGACCCGGCCTACGTCGTCGACGAGACGGTCACCTGCGTCGTCCAGATCAAGGGCAAGGTCAAGGCCCGCCTGGAGGTCTCCCCGGCCGTCTCCGACGAGGAGCTGGAGAGGACCGCCCTGGCCGACGAGAAGGTCGTCGCCGCGCTGGCCGGTGCCGGGATCCGCAAGGTGATCGTCCGCGCGCCCAAGCTGGTGAACATCGTGCCTGCGTAAGGCACTCAGGGTTGTTCCCTACGGGCAGGTTGGGGGTCGCTCCGGAACCCCCGGCCTGCCCGCTCCGTTTACCGTGGAGAGAGCCGAGCAGGCGGGACGCCGAGCGGCGGGAAGCCGAGCAGGCGGAAGCCGAGCAGGTGGGAAGCCGGACAGTGGGAGGAGCACCATGGAAGCCGTGGTCTTGATCTTGGTGCTGATCTTCGTGGCGTTCCTCGCCCTCGGCGCGTACGCGACGGTCAAGGCCGTCGGCGCGGCCAAGCGCGGGGTCGACCGCAAGGTCGAGCAGGCCCGCCGCGCCGTCGAGGACACCACGCTGCGCGCCCGTACCTTCGCCCAGCCCGGCACCGCGAGCGAGCTCGCCCGTCTGCGTCTCGAGCTGCGCGGCTCGATGCGCGCCACCCAGGACGCCCTGCGGGCCGCCGTCGGCGACGATCCCACGCTCAAGGAGTCCCTCGGCCTCTTCGAGCGGCTCAGCGCCCACGGTCACGAGCTGGACGCCGACCTCAAGCGCCTGGAGAGCGAGCCCGACAAGGCGCACGTCGCGAGCCTGCTGCCCGGCCTGCGGACCCGCACCGGACAGATCACCGCCTCCGCCGACGCCCTGCGGCACGCCGCCCGCGACCGCGCCAGCCACTTCGCCA
>NZ_WWIA01000333.1 GCF_009870065.1 Streptomyces sp. SID5785
CGAGGGGCCCGGTCCGCGGACCGGGCCCCTCGCAGCGCTCACCCGGTGCGCTCAGAAGAAGACACCGCACCGCAGCAGCACGTTCGCGTACGGCCGCGCCTCGCCCGTGCGCACGATCAGCCGCGCCCCGCCCGCGAGCCGCTTCAGCTCCTCGTGGCCGACGTACGACAGCTGCGGCACCCGCTCGCGCAGCAGCTCGGCCGCGCCCGGGTTCGCGGCGCGTACCTCGTCGGCGGCGGTGCCGGCCTCCACGACCAGCTCCGCGAGCAGCCCGTCGAGCACCTCGGCGAAGGACGGCACCCCGGCCCGGAAGGCGAGGTCGACGATGCGCGGCCCGTCCGGCAGCGGCATCCCGGCGTCGCACACCAGGACCCGGTCGCCGTGCCCCAACTCGGCCAGGGCGCCCGCCAGATGGCGGTTGAGTATCCCGGCCTTCTTCACAGGGCGGCCACCTCGTCGGCGGTCGGGTACGAGGCCTGCGCACCCTCCTTCGTGACGGCCGCCGCGCCGACCCGCGCCGCGTACGCCGCCGCGTCGGCGAGCGGGGCACCGGTGCCGAGCCGCCACGCGAGCGCCGCCGTGAACGCGTCTCCGGCGCCCGTCGTGTCCACCGCGTCGACCTCGACCGACGGCACCCGCGCCGTGCCCGACGCGTCGGCGACCAGAGCGCCCTGCGAGCCCAGCGTCACGACGACCGACCGCGGGCCGAGGGCGAGCAGCGCCCGCGCCCAGTCCTCGGGGGCGCCCCCGGGCCGCGTACCGAGGATCACGGCCGCCTCGTGCTCGTTGACGATCAGCGGGTCGCAGGCCGCGAGGACCTCGTCCGGCAGCGGCGCGGGCGGCGACGGGTTCAGCACGAGCCGGGCCCCGTCGGCCAGCGAGCGCGCGACCTCGGCGACCGTGTCCAGCGGGATCTCGAGCAGCGTGGAGACCACGGGCGCGGCGGCGAACAACGCGCGCGCGGCCCGGACGTCCTGCGGGGTGAGGCGCCCGTTCGCCCCCGGCGAGACGACGATCGAGTTGTCGCCGGACGGGTCGACGGTGATCAGCGCGACGCCGGTGGGCGCGCCGCCGACCAGGACGCCGGACGTGTCGACTCCGGCCGACTCCATCGACTCGCGCAGCAGCCGCCCGTGCCCGTCGTCGCCGACCCGGGCGAGCAGTGCGGTGCGCGCGCCGAGCTTCGCGGCGGCGACCGCCTGGTTGGCGCCCTTGCCGCCCGGGTGGACCACCAGGTCGGAGCCGAGGACGGTCTCGCCGGCGCCGGGCCGCCGCTCGACGCCGACGACGAGGTCGGCGTTGGCCGAGCCGACGACGAGCAGGTCGTACGTGTTCATGCTGTGGATCTCCCTGATGTCACTGACGGACTGCTGCGGTCACGACCCCGGTCGCGCGAAGGGCGCCGTCACCGGAAGGAGGCGACGTTCTTCGACGTCACGACCTTCACCGGGACCTTCACGGCCGACGGGATCGTCTCGTCCTGCGCCGCCCTGACCGCGTTCTGCACCGCCATCCTGCCCAGCTCACGCGGCTGCTGCGCGACCGACGCGTACAGCGTGCCCGCCTCGACCGCCTTGAAGCCGTCCGGCGTGCCGTCGAAGCCGACGACATCCACCGACTTCCCGGCCTTGGAGCCGAGGGCCTTGACCGCGCCGAGCGCCATCTCGTCGTTCTCGGCGAAGACGCCGTCGACGCCGGGGTGGGACTGGAGCAGGTTCGTCATGACGTCCAGGCCCTTGGTGCGGTCGAAGTCCGCGGGCTGCTTGGCGACGACCTTGATACCGGGGAACTCCTTGATGCCCGCGGCGAACCCGGCGCCCCGCTCCCGGCTGGCCGACGTACCGGCCTGGCCCTGGAGGATCACGATCTCGCCCTTGCCGCCGAGCTTGTCGGCGAGCGTCCTGGCGGCCTGCTTGCCGCCCGCGACGTTGTCGGAGGCGACGAGCGTCGCGGTCTTCGCCTTGTTCACCCCGCGGTCGGCGGCGACGACGGGGATGTCGGACGTGTTGGCGCCGCGCACGGACGGGCCGACGGCGTCGGAGTCGACCGGGTTCACGATGATCGCGCTCATGTTGCCGCTGGCGAAGTTCTGCAGCTGGTTGGCCTGCTGGGAGGCGTCGTTCTGCGCGTCGGTGACGGTCAGCTTCACGCCCTGCTTCTTCGCCTCGGCCTGCGCGCCGGCCCGCATCTCGGTGAAGAACGGGTTGTTCAGCGTGGACACCGCCATGCCGATCCGCAGGTCCTTCTTGCCGTCGGACGAGCCGGTGTTGTTCCACAGCGCGAGTCCGCCGACGATCGCCGCCGCCACGACGGCCGCGACCACGTACTGCATCTTCTGCCGGGGCCCGCCCGCACCCGTGCCCGCCGCGGTCGGCGTGGCACCGGCCTTGCGGCGCACGGTGTCGAGCAGGACGGCCAGCGCGATGACGACGCCGATGACGACCTGCTGCCAGAACGCGGACACGGACAGCAGGTTCAGGCCGTTGCGCAGCACCGCGAGGATGAGCGCGCCGATGAAGGTGCCGGAGGCCTTGCCGACGCCGCCGGCCAGCGAGGCGCCGCCGATGACGACCGCGGCGATCGCGTCCAGCTCGTAGCCCTGCGCGGCCTGCGGCTGCGCGGAGGAGAGCCGGGAGGCGAGCACGATGCCCGCGACGGCCGCGAACAGCCCGGACAGGCCGTAGATGACGAGCTTCTGCCGCTTGACGCGCAGCCCGGACAGCCGCGCCGCCTCCTCGTTGCCGCCGATCGCGTACATGGAGCGGCCGATGAAGGTGCGGCCGAGCACGACCGCGGTGACGACACCGGCGACGACCATGACGATCACCGGCACGGGCAGCCAGCCGCCCAGCGTGTCACCGAGGTGGGACACGGAGTCGGGGAACGGGATCGGCGAGCCCTGCGAGATCACCAGCGACAGGCCGCGGCCCACCGACAGCATCGCGAGCGTCGCGATGAACGGCGGCAGCTTCCCGTACGAGATGAGCGCGCCGTTGACGAGGCCGCAGGCCAGGCCGGTGGCGACGGCGAGGACCACCGCTATCGCGACGGGCACGCCCTCGCTGGTCGCCGCCCAGGCGAGGACGGTCGCGGACAGCGCGGCGACCGAGCCGACCGACAGGTCGATGCCCGCGGAGACGATGACGAAGGTGACGCCGAACGCGAGGATCGCGGTGACGGCCGCCTGCACGCCGACGTTCAGCAGGTTCGTGGTGGTCAGGAAGTCGCCGGAGAGCAGCGACATCACGATGACGAGGACGACGAGCGCGGTCAGCGCGCCGTTGTCGAGGAGCAGCCGCAGCAGACCCCCGCCGCCCTTGGTCGTGCTCTGGTCGTTCTTGAGCGTCTCAGTGGTCACGGGAGCCCTCCTCCTTGAGGGTCGTGGGGCTGCTGACGGCGAGTGCCATCACGGAGTCCTGGGTGGCGTCGTCGGCGGACAGCTCACCGGCGAGGCGGCCCTGCGCCATCACCAGCACGCGGTCGCTCATGCCGAGCACCTCGGGCAGGTCGCTGGAGATCATCAGCACGGCGTGGCCGGCTGCGGTCAGTTCGTTGACCAGCTGGTAGATCTCGACCTTGGCGCCCACGTCGATGCCGCGGGTCGGCTCGTCGAGGATGAGCACCCTGATGTCGGCGAGCAGCCACTTGCCGATGACGACCTTCTGCTGGTTGCCACCGGACAGGGTGCGCACGTGCTGGCCGAGGCCCGACATCCGCACCCCGAGCTGTCCCGCGATCCGCTCGGCGGCGGTGTGCTGCCCCTTGCGGTCGACGAACCCGCCGTGGGTGGCCGCGCGCAGGGTGACGAGCCCGAGGTTCTCCTCGACGGACTGGTCGAGGACGAGGCCCTGGCCCTTACGGTCCTCGGGCACGAGCCCGACGCCCGCGGACATGGCCGCGTTGACGTCGTGCCGGGGCAGCCGGGCCCCGGCGACCTCGACCGAGCCGCGGTCGTAGGGGTCGGCGCCGAACACGGCCCGGGCGACCTCGGTGCGGCCCGCGCCGACGAGCCCGGCGATGCCGACGACCTCACCGGCGCGCACCTCGAAGCTCACGTCGTGGAAGACGCCGTCCCGGGTCAGCCCCTCGACCTTCAGCAACGCGTCACCCGTGTCGGGGCGTTCGCGCGGGTACTGCTGCTCGATGGAGCGGCCCACCATGAGCCGGACGAGCTCGTCCTCGGGCGTCGAGGCGGGCACCTGGCCGACGCTGCGGCCGTCGCGGATGACGGTGACCCGGTCGCCGAGCGCCGCGATCTCCTCCAGGTGGTGCGTGATGAAGACGACGCCGACGCCGTCCTCGCGCAGCGCCCGCACGATCGCGAACAGCTTCTCGACCTCCTCGGAGGTCAGCACGGCCGTCGGCTCGTCCATGATCAGGACGCGGGCGTCCAGGCTCAGCGCCTTCGCGATCTCGACCATCTGGAGCCGGGCGATGCCCAGTTCACGCACCCGCGCGCGGGGCGAGACCTGCACGCCTACGCGCGCGAGGAGGGCCTCGGCGTCGCGCTCCATCGTCCGGCGGTCGATGAGGCCGAAGCGGCGCGGCTGGCGGCCCAGGAAGATGTTCTCGGCGACGGTGAGGTCGGGGACGAGGTTGAACTCCTGGTAGATGGTCGCGATGCCGAGGCGTTCGGCGTCCTGCGCGCCGTGGATGCGGACCTGTTCGCCGCCGACCGTGATCCGGCCGGCGTCGGGCGTGTAGGCGCCGGAGAGCATCTTGATGAGCGTGCTCTTCCCGGCCCCGTTCTCGCCGAGCAGGACGTGGACCTCGCCGCGGCGCAGGTCGAAGTCGACGCTGTCGAGCGCGACGACACCGGGGAACGTCTTGCGGATGCCCTCGATGCGCAGCAACTCGTCCGGGCTGCTTGCGGGTTTCACCGGGTGCTCCTCTCCGTCGGAGTGCGCGGGTGGCGCGGATGGCTCGGGTGACTCGGGTCGTTCGTGTGGCTCAGGCTGTCCGTGTGGCTCGGCCGGGGGGACTCGCCGCAGGACTCGCGTACGACGAGGTGCGCGGGCAGGGTCACCGACTGCGGGGACCGGCCCTCGATGCGGTCGATCAGGGCGCGGACGGCGGCCCGGCCCAGGTCCTTCGTCGGCTGGGCGATCGCGGTCACCGGCGGCGCGGTGTGCACGAACCAGGGGATGTCGTCGAACGCGGCGAGCGCGATGTCGTCGGGGACGCGCAGCCCGCGCGCGCGGATCGCGTCGAGCGCGCCCAGCGCCATCAGGTTGTCCGCGGCGAACACGACCTCCGGCGGCTCGGCCAGGTCGAGGAACCCCTCGGTCACCCGGCGCCCGCTGTCGGCCTGGAAGTCGCCCTGGCCGATGTATGCGTCGGGCAGCTCGATCGCGTACCGGGCGAGCGCCTCGCGGAACGCGGCGACGCGCTCGCTGCCGGTCGTGGTGGCGGCCGGGCCCGCGATGATCGCGAGCCGGCGGTGACCGAGCCGGTGCAGATGGGCGACCAGGTCGCGGATGGCACCGCTGCCGTCGGAGCGCACGACGGGCACGTCGACGCCGGGGATCCAGCGGTCCACGAAGACCATCGGGGTCCCGGCGCGGGCCGCGGCGAGCATCAGCGGGGAGCCGCCGTCGGTGGGGGAGACGAGGAGGCCGTCGATGCGCCGGTCGAGCAGGTTCTGGACGTGGTGGTCCTGGAGGTCGGGCCGCTCGTCGGCGTTGCCGATGATCACGCTGTAGCCGAGGGCACGGGCCTCCTCCTCGACGGAGCGGGCCAGCTCGGTGAAGTACGGGTTGAGGACGTCGCTGATGACCAGGCCGAGGGTGCGGGTCTGGGCGGTGCGCAGGGAGCGGGCGACGGCGTTGGGCCGGTAGCCGAGCGACTCCACGGCGGCCAGGACGCGGGTCCTGGCGTCCGGGCTCACGGACGGGTGGCTGTTGAGGACCCGGGAGACCGTGGCGACCGAGACCCCGGCCGCGGCCGCGACGTCCTTGATGCTCGCCATCGCCGGCCACCTCCTTGTGGCTGCGGGCTCATGTGCGTGCAGTGCGCCGCACATGTGCATGGAATCGATTACACGAAGGATTGGAATCGATTACACGCGGGGATGGCAAGGGGGGTTCCAGATCTCTTGACCACTTCATGACCGCATCGTGACCGGACCGTGGCCGGGGTGTCGCCGGCGAGGCCGGTCTGTCGGTGGGGAGTGTCATGGTGGAGCAAGGACAGACAGACCGGAGACACCCGGCCCGGTACGAACGGAGCACACGACGGTGAACCACGCGCAGCTCACTGCACTCGGCCGCGCCCTGCGCCTGCTCGGCGAGCACGGCGAGCGCCTCACCTCGGAGGCGTCGGACGCCAAGCTCCACGAGGTGCGCGGCGATGTGAAGCGCGCCCTTGACCTGCTCGACGACACGGTCACCGGCGCCGCGCCGACGACCCGCTGCGCCCAGCACCCCTACGGCGCGGTCGACGAGTCGGCCCCCGACCTGTGCCTGCTCTGCGAGACCCGCCGCCGCCAGGCCCGCCGCGCCGAGTACGGCGGGGGCCCCGCCCCGGCCCGCCCCGACCAGCAGGCGGTCCAGTCGCGGTACGGGACGCGCGAGGAGCGCCCGCAGCCGCAGCAGCGCTGGATCCCCGAGATGTGGACCGGCCAGGTCTGGCAGCTGTGCGGCACCCCGCGCCACGACCGCCGCGAGGCGGACCTCTACCTGGCGGCCCAGCGCCGCCGCCCGGACGCGGCGATGGCGTACCGCCTGGTCCACGAGTTCACCGACTACGAGGTGGTGCGGGTGTGGGGCACGCCGCTGCGGGTCGACCCGGAGCCGATGGGCGGGATCTGATCGCGGAGGCTAGTTCTTCTCCCGGAGGCGGCTCCTGCCCTCCGCGAGCGTCGCGGCGACCAGCGCGTTCGCGTGGCCGTGGCCGAGCCCGTGCGCGGACTTCAGCCAGGCGACCAGCTCCATGTGCCGGGTGAGCGGCGAGGAGCGGATCAGGTCCTGCCAGTGCGCGACCA
>NZ_WWIA01000334.1 GCF_009870065.1 Streptomyces sp. SID5785
GGTCGCGCAGTTCCCCGCGCCCCTGGCGGGGTCGTGCTTGCCGTTCTGCGCTCCAGCGGTGCGGGTAGGGGATCAGCGTCGTCGCCAGTGCTGTGACCGCGAATGTTCACCGGGTTGGGGCGATGTCCTTCGATCGCCGGGCGGTTGGATACCCCAGTGTGTCCGGCGATTTGAGGCCACCTCAGGTCCTCCCTCAGCGGGTGCGTCCTCATCCGCAGGGCGGAGACGGTTCGCCGTAGCGGACGAAGCACCGCTGACATGTGCAGGGCCAGCATGTACGTCATGACGACAGCGACCGTTCCTCTCCACGGCTCCACACCTGCGCCTGTCTGGGCTCGCCGCGCCGCCCACGCCATCGCTCTGTGCGCAGTCCCGTCCGGCCTGTGGCGCATCGCCATGGCATCCGGTGTCTATGTGGGCTACAGCGACCAGGTGCTGCGCGACGTCTACGACATCCCGGGCTGGGGCATCGCCTACGTCGTCGGCCTCTCCGTCCTGGCCGAGCTGGCCGCTCTGTTTCCGCTGCTGCTCGTCAGCAACCGGTGGCGGCCGCTGCACCCCAGGGTCCTCGCCCCGCTGGCCTGGACCGCCTCGGGCGTCCTGGTCCTGACGGCACTGTGGCAACTCGTGGTCGCTCTCACCGCCGAGAGCGAGACGTACATGTCGAGTGGTACAGCACAGACCGTCTGGGGCTTCGCGTTCGCCCCGCTGTTCGCCATCCCGGTCCTGATGACCGCGGTGACCTGGTCGTACGCAAAACGGCACCGGGCACGGGGACAGGCACAGCGACCACGACCTTGACACCGGACCCGGTCCGGGAATCGTTCCAGTACCTGCGGCCGCAGGGTGTGCCTGCGCCCCGGCGCCGGGTGGAGCGGCGACGGGGCGTGGGCACGTGGGCGGAACGGGAGGGTCAGTCGCGGGCCGGGGCCGTAGTCGGGGTCGGGGTCGGGGTCGGGGTTGAGCGGGCCACGATCAGGGACTCGGTCCGTCGGACGCCCCGCACCCCGGTCAGCGTGACGAGCAGCCCCACCACGGCGACCGCCGTGATCACGACGAGGCCGGGGCGGAAACTGTCGAGGACGGCCTGCGGCGAGGCCCCGGCCGGTGCGTTCGCCGTGACGACAGCCGTCACGACGGCGAGGAAGATCGCCCCGCCCACCTGCACGGACGTGTTGAGCAGCCCCGAGACCATGCCCTGCTCGTCGTCGTCGACACCGTTGGTGGCCTGGATGTTGAGCGAGGGGAAGACCAGGGCGCACGCGGCGCCGATCAGCAGCATGGTGGGCAGGATGACGGCCGCGTAGACGGGGTCGAGGTTGATGCGGAGGAAGAGCGCGTAGCCGACGACCATGAGCGCGAACCCGACCGCGATCACCCGCGGCGTGCCGAACCGGTCCACGACCGCGCCCACCTTCGTCGAGGAGAGCGCGACGAGGGCGCCCGCCGGCAGGAACGCGAGCGCCATGCTCAGTGCGGACCAGCCGAGCAGGGACTGCAGGTACAGCGTCGCGAGGAACTGGAAGCTGACGTACGAGCCGAAGAAGGTCATCGCCCCGAGCTGGGCCCGGATCTGCGAGCCGGAGCGCAGGACGCCGAGCCGGATCAGCGGTCCGGGCGAGCGGCGCTCGATGCGGACGAAGAGGGTGAGCAGGACGGCGACGGCCAGGAACGAGAGCAGCGTGCGCGCTGATCCCCAGCCCGCCTCCGGCGCCTGGACGACGGTGAAGACGAGCAGCAGCATCGACAGGGTGCCGGTGACGGCGCCGGGGATGTCGTATCCGCGGTGGTTCTCCTCCTTCGCGCTGTGCGGGATGAGCTTGATGCCGGCGAGCAGCGCGATCAGGGCGATCGGCGCGGGCAGCAGCATGGTCAGCCGCCAGCTGGCCTCGGTGAGCAGGCCGGACAGGACGAGGCCCATGGAGAAGCCGGTGGCGGCGCAGGTGGTGTAGATGGACAGGGCGCGGTTGCGGACCGGGCCCTCGGCGAAGGTCGTCGTGATGATGGAGAGGCCGGCCGGCGCGGTGAACGCGGCGCTGAGCCCCTTGATGAAGCGGCTGGCGATGAGCAGCGGCCCGGAGTCGACGAGCCCGCCGAGGACGGAGGCCAGGGCGAAGACGCCGAGCGCGATGAGGAAGACGCGGCGTCGCCCGAGCAGGTCGGCCGCACGGCCGCCGAGCAGCAGCAGTCCGCCGTAGCCCAGGATGTAGCCGCTGACGACCCACTGGAGGGTCGCGGTGGTCAGGCCGAGTTCGGAACCGATCGAGGGCAGGGCGACGCCGACCATCGAGACGTCGAGCGCGTCGAGGAACATCGCGGCGCAGAGGACGAGAAGGGTGCCCCACAGGCGGGGCGACCAGTGTGACGTGACCGGTGCGGTCGGCTCCGGGGACGACGGAGCGGACGCCGGGGCGTCGGTGAGCGGAGAGGTCATGCGCAGCACACTACATGCATGTGCATTGACTGCAAGTGCATTTAATTCCGATGCAACAAACGCGGATTTCTCTGCTACGGTGCGGTTATGACGGCACAGGAGTCGGGAACGAGGGCCGGTGCGAGCCTCGTCGACGAGTGGCGGGACATCCTCGCCAAGCACGCGCGCACCATGTGCGAGCTCGACCGCGAGCTGCACGGACACGGGCTGGGCGCCAGCGACTTCGAGGTGCTCGACGTGCTCGCCGAGGGGGCGCCGCAGGACGGGTCCGACGGTTTCCGCGTGCAGGAGATCGCCGGCCAGGTCCATCTGAGCCAGAGCGCCCTGTCCCGGCTCATCGGCCGTCTGGAGAAGGACGGGCTCGTCGTGCGCGGCATGTGCAGCGAGGACCGTCGCGGGGTCCGGGTGTGTCTGACGCCCAAGGGGCGGGACCTGCACGCCGAGGTGCGGCCGCTGCAGCGGGCCGTGCTCAGCCGGATGCTGGAGTCCGGCGCCTGACGGCCCGCGCGGCCGTGATCAGCTCCAGGTGACCGCGGAGTGCGCGCGCCACAGCTCGGCCACGGCGGCGTCGCCGGTCACGGACGGCATCGGGGCCCGGTTCCACAGCGCCAGGTACAACTGCGCCGCGCTGCCCGCCACTTCGCAGTCGGCGGCGCCCGCGTCGCCGCGCTCGGTCACGGGGGCGTCCTGGGTGATGCGGACCGTCCAGGCGCGGTCCGCGTCCGTCGCCCTGACCCGCAGCACCCTCGGCTCGTCGGAGCGCACCCGGCTCTTGCGGCGGGCGTGGAAGGCGAGCAGGAGTTCTTCCACGCCGTCGACGGCCAGGTCCGCGGGGACCGGCCCGGGCCCCGCGGACAGCGCGGACTCGGCGTCGGCGCGGTGCACCGTCGTCTCGTGCGCCTGTCGCCGCGCCCAGAACGCGAGCGGTGACGGCGCGGGCAGGAAGGTCCAGCACTCCACGTCGGGACGTGCCTGCGTGAGCGTGTCCACGAGGCGCGCGTGGCCGGTGCGGAACCAGTCGAGCAGCGCGTCCCCGTCGAGTTCGGGCAGCCCGCCGTCCGGGTGGTACGCCGTGTGGCCTTCGGCGACGAACGCGGTGGCCCAGCGGTGCACCATCCCGGTGTGCCGCAGCAGGTCGCGGATCTGCCAGTCGGGACAGGTGGGCACCTTGGCGTCGGTGCCCGCCCGCGCGGCCGCGTCGGCGAGTGCGCGGCCCTCCCGGTCGAGGGCTCGGAGGTGTTCGGCGATGTCCATGCGGCGAGTGTGCCGTGTACGGCGCCCCCAGGTCACCGGCGTTCCGCCCACCGGACGAAGGGCTACCCGGACCCGCCGCCGGAACGCCGGAACACCGGAACACCGGATCGCCGGTTCCTGGGGATTGCGCGGCTCACCCGGTTCACGCGGGGCCCGCGCCCCGCGCCCCGTCACTCCGTGACCGCCACCCGCCGGGTCGCGAAGCCGATCGTCGCCGCGACCGCCGCGAGCAGTGCCACGCTCGTGAGGGCCGCGGGCAGCGAGAACCAGTCCGTCATGAAGCCGATCGCGGGCGGTCCGAGCAGCATGCCGCCGTAACCGAGGGTGGACGCCGCCGCGACCCCGGTCGGGCCCGCGAGCGCTCCCGCGCGTTCGACCGCGACGGGGAAGAGGTTGGCGAGTCCGAGTCCGGTGATCACGAACCCGACGAGGGCGACCCACACCGACGGGGCCAGCGCGCCGAGCAGCATCCCGGCCGCGCCGGTCGCGCCGCCGGCCACCAGCGTGCGGGTCCGGCCCAGCCGTTCGAGCAGGGCGGTGCCGCTGAGCCGGCCGATCGTCATGGCGCCCGCGAAGCACGCGTAGCTGGCGGCGGCGACGCCCGGGTGGGCGTGCAGGTCCTGCTCCAGGTGCAGCGCGCTCCAGTCCGCGAGGGCGCCCTCCCCGTACGCCGTGCACAGGGCGATGAGCCCGAAGACGAGGACGATGCCGCGCGTCCCGCGGGCCCGTCCCGTGGCGGGTGCGTGCTCGGCCCCCCGCTGCTCGGCCCCCCGTTGTTCGGTACTCCGCCGCTCGGCCCGCTGCCGCTCGGGTGGGGCGGGCGCCGGATGACGCAGCAGCGTCGGCGCGGTCACCGCCGTGACGACCAGGCCGATCACGGTGATCGCGAGCAGATGGCGGGTCGGCGAGAGGTGCCCCGCGACCAGCCCGCCGAGCCCCGAGCCGACCATGCCGCCGAGGCTGAACGCGGCGTGGAAACTGGGCATGACCGGCCGTCGCAGCGCCGCGACCAGGTCGACGGCCGCGCTGTTCATGGCGACGTTGATCCCGCCGTACGCGGCGCCGAACGCCAGCAGGACCAGGCCGAGCGCGAGCGGGCTGTGGGTCAGCGGCGGCAGTGCCACGGTGAGGGGGAGCAGCACTCCGCAGGCCACCGTCACGGTGTGACTGCCGAACCGGCTGCACAGCCGTCCGGTCAGCATCATCGTCACGACGGCGCCGGCCGAGACCCCGAGCAGGGCGAGCCCCAACTGGCTCGCCGAGGCGCCGGTCTGCGCCTTGACGGCCGGGATGCGGACCACCCATCCGGCGAAGACGAACCCGTCGAGGGCGAAGAACACGGTCAGGGCGATGCGCAGCCGCGTCAGCGGCGCGCTGCGGGGGACGTCGGCGTTGACGGTCCCTGGTTTGTTCAATAGCGGCACAAACTCAGGTTAGGGGTGCCTGCCGGGTCCGGACAAGGTGTGCCGCGTGTGACCTGACCGGCGGGACGGCGCCGACCCGCGCGTGGGGTGTGCCGACCCCGCGCGCGCCGCACTCTGTGGGCTCCTGCGGGTACGCGAGAGGCGCGTGGCACCCGCGTGCCACGCGCCTCCCGGAGATCGGAGCAGGTCCGCTCAGACGGCGACGACCGTGACGCCCGCCTCCTCGAACCGGGCCAGCGTCGCGGCGTCCGCCGCCGTGTCCGTGACGAGCACGTCGATCCGGCTCACGTCGCAGATCCGGGCGAACGCGCGCTGTCCGAGCTTGCTCGAGTCCGCGGCGACCACGACACGCTCGGCGCGCTCGCACAGCAGGCGGTTGATCGCCGCCTCCGCCTCGTCGTGCGCGGACGCGCCGTGCGTGACGTCGAGCCCGACGACGCCCAGCACCGCCGTGTCCATCGTGATCTGCCCGAGCACCCCGTCCGCGAGCGGGCCGATGAGCTCGTACGACTGCGGGCGGGCCACCCCGCCGGTCAGCACGATCTTGAACTGGGGGCGGACCGCCAGTTCGTTCGCGATGTTCAGGGCGTTCGTGACGATCGTCAGCGCGGGGGTACCGGAGGAGAAGTCGGGGCGGACGGCCAGGGCGCGCGCCACCTCGGTCGTCGTCGTGCCGCCGGTCAGGCCCACCGCCTCGCCGGGCGCGAGGAGTTCGGCGACCGCCTTCGCGATGCGCTGCTTCTCGGCCGCGCCCAGCGCCGTCTTGTAGCGCAGCGGCAGCTCGTAGCTGACGCCGTGCACGACGGCGCCGCCGCGGGTGCGCACGAGCATCTGCTGCTCCGCCAGCTGGTCGAAGTCGCGCCGGATCGTGGCGGCGGAGACGCCGAGCTCGGTCGCCGCGTCCTCGGTGGTGG
>NZ_WWIA01000335.1 GCF_009870065.1 Streptomyces sp. SID5785
TGTCGTCGGCGCTCACGGTCAGGCGTCCGGCGGCGGGCACCAGGATGTCGGCGAGGCGGCTGAGCATGAGGTCTCCGTACTCCACGGCCCGCGCGGCGGCGGGACGTCCGGGGTGGTCGCTCCCATCGTGCGGCGGCGGAGCCGGCCGCGGCCTGAGCCCCCGTACTCAACCGGGGCTGCCGCTTGCGCCCAGGTCACATGCGCCGGACCACCACCATCGGCCGCCGGGCACGAAGACACGCGTCAGCTCCCCCTGTCCCGTCGCCGTTCCTGCCGGCCCGAGCACTCTCGGTCCGGCACGGCGCAGTCCAGGAGGAGCTGACGGACTCCGTTCAGCACGTCACCCGTCGGCGTGCGCGCCCGGGCATCGTGCGGTGGTTCAGCCGCGTGCGGGTTCGAGTTCCCGCTCGTCCTCGGCGGGCGCGGGCCCGTCCAGGTCCCGGTGCAGCTTCTCGCCCTCGACGTCGACGTTCGGCAGCAGCCGGTCCAGCCACTTCGGCAGCCACCAGGCCGCGCGGCCGAGGAGCGCCATGACCGCGGGCACGATGGCCATGCGGACGACGAACGCGTCGAACAGGACCGCGACGGCCAGGCCGAAGCCCATCATCTTGATCATGTCGTCGTTCTCCATGATGAAGCCGGAGAAGACGCTGATCATGATGACGGCGGCGGCACCGACGACCCGCCCGCCGTGCCGGAACCCGGTCACGACGGCCTCGCCGGGCCGCGCCCCGTGGACGTAGGCCTCGCGCATCCGGGTCACGAGGAACACCTCGTAGTCCATGGCGAGACCGAAGACCACGCCGATCATGAAGATGGGCATCATCGACATGATCGGGCCCGGCTGGTCGACGCCCACGATGTCGGCGAGCCAGCCCCACTGGAAGACCGCGACGACCGCGCCGAGCGCCGCCGCCACCGAGAGCAGGAAGCCGAGCGCCGCCTTCAGCGGGACGAGGACCGACCGGAAGACCAGCATCAGGAGCAGGAACGCGAGGCCCACGACGAGCAGCAGGTACGGGACGAGGGCGTCGTCGAGGGTCTGCGAGAAGTCGATGGTCATGGCGGTCTGGCCGGTGACGAGGATCTCCGCCGAGGTGTCCGCGGACCAGGCGCCCGCGTCGGCCCGGATCGTGCGGACGAGTTCCTCGGTGGCGTGGTCGCTGGGTCCGGTGGTCGGGACGACGGTGAGGATGGCGGTGTCGCCCGCCTCGTTGACCTGCGCCGGGGTGACGGCGGCGACGCCCTCGACCTTGCTGAGCGAGGTACCGACCGTCTTCGCGGCCGCGGCGGCGCCGCTCCCGTCGACGGTCACCATGAGCGGCCCGTTGAACCCGGCGCCGAACGACTCGGACAGCATGTCGTACGCCTTGCGCTGCGTGCTGTCGGGCGCCGAGGAGCCCTCGTCGGGCAGGCCGAGCTCGAGGCTCGCCGCCGGGACGGCGATCGCGCCGAGTCCGAGGACGGCGACGACCAGCACGGACAGCGGGCGGCGCAGGACGAAGCGGGACCAGCGGGTGCCCAGGTTCGGCCGGGCCTCGGCGGGTGCGGCGGCGGGGGCCTTGCGGTCCTTGCGGCGCAGCGCCCGGCGGCCGGCGAAGCCGAGCAGCGCGGGGATCATGGTGAGCGCGATGACGACGGCGATCGCGACGGTGGCGGCCGCGGCCAGGCCCATCTTGGTGAGCATCGGGATGTTCACGACGGACAGTCCGGCGAGGGCCACGATGACGGTGAGTCCGGCGAAGACCACGGCGGATCCGGCCGTGCCGACGGCCCGGCCCGCGGCTTCCTCGCCCTCGCGGCCCTCGGCGAGCTCGGTGCGGTAGCGGGAGACGATGAACAGCGCGTAGTCGATGCCGACGGCGAGCCCGATCATCATCGCCAGCGTGGACGTCGTGCCCGAGAGGTTGAGGGTGCTGCCGAGTGCGGCGATGCCGGAGACGCCGATGCCGACGCCGATGATCGCGGTGAGCAGCGGCATACCGGCGGCGATGAGCGAGCCGAAGGTGATGACCAGGACGACGGCGGAGACGGCGATGCCGACCATCTCGGCGCTGCCGCCCATCTCCTGCTCGGCCTCCACGGCGTCACCGCCGGTCTCGACGGTCAGGCCGTCGGCGCGGGCGGCGTCGACGGCCTTGGTGAGGGCGTCGTGCGCGGCGTCGGTGAGCTCCGTCCCGGGGACCTTGTACGCGACGGACGCGTAGGCGGTCGTGCCGTCCTTGCTGACGGCGTTCGCCTTGAAGGGGTCGGCGACGGAGGCGACCTGCGGGCCGGCGCCGAGTGCCGTCACGAGCCGGTCGACGTCGGCCCGGCCGTCCCGGTCGGTGAGCGTCTCGGAGTGCGGGGCCCGTATCACGACACGGGCCGTGGCCCCCTCGGCGCTCGCGGCCGGGAACTTCTCGTCGAGCAGGTCGAAGGCCTTCTGCGACTCGGTGCCGGGCATCGAGAAGCTGTCCGCGGGCGGGGCGGGCGCGGCCGACGACGCGAAGCCGATCCCGCCGAGCAGCAGTACCCACAACAGGGCGACGTAGCGGCGGCGCCGGAAGGACAGCCGCCCGAGTTTGTACAGGAAGGTAGCCACGGCGAAGGGGACTCCCGTCGGGGATGCGGAGGCAGGATCGACCACCCGGCGATGCGTCGTTGCACGTCAGGACGGTCGGCAGGATCGTGCTTCCATCGTCGCCCGGGCTTTCGCCGCGGAGGTCAGCCTCTGAGCCCGAGTCCGCGCCCACGCCCGCGGTACCGGCCGCCGCCCGGTGTCATACCCGGGGAGGAGTCGTGGCGGATGCGTGTAGACCCCCCGAATCACCCGTACGGGAACCCGCTGCACCTCTGGGTGTATCCGTGCGGACACCCCCCTTGGCCCGCTCCGGGGCGTCCTGGCAGATTGGGCGCGCCGGCGCCGACTCGGATCCGGCGTCAACTTCAGAAGGGTGCACGATGAGTCCGCAGTTCGGTGACTACCAGTTCGAGATCTATCTGGACGGGCTGCGCGGCGTCGTGCCCACGCAGCCGATGGACTGGGCCTCCCTGGAGCGGCGTGCCCGGGCCGCACTGCCGGACTCGGTCTGGTCGTACGTGGCGGGCGGCGCCGGTGACGAGCACACCCAGCGGGCCAATGTCCGGGCCTTCGAGGGGTACGGGCTCGTGCCCCGGATGATGGTCGGCGCCGCGCAGCGGGACCTGTCGGTGGACCTGTTCGGGCAGCGGCTGAGCTCCCCGCTGTTCATGGCGCCGGTCGGGGTGATCGGCCTGTGCGCGCAGGACGGGCACGGGGATCTGGCGACGGCACGGGCCGCGGCCCGCACCGGGGTGCCGATGGTGGCGTCCACCCTGTCGGTGGACCCCCTGGAGGACGTGGCCGCGCAGTTCGGCGACACCCCGGGCTTCTTCCAGCTGTACACGCCCACCGACCGGGACCTCGCCGAGAGCCTGGTCGCGCGCGCGGAGGCGGCGGGCTTCCGGGGCATCGTCGTCACGCTCGACACCTGGGTGACCGGCTGGCGTCCGCGCGACCTGTCGACCGCCAACTTCCCGCAGCTGCGCGGGCATTGCCTGGCCAACTACACCTCCGACCCGCGCTTCCGGGAGCTGCAGCCCTCCACGGACCCGCAGGACGAGGTGCTGACCTGGGCCGGCCTCTTCGGCAACCCGCTCACCTGGGACGACCTGCCGTGGCTGCGCTCCCTGACCGACCTGCCGCTCGTCCTCAAGGGCATCTGCCACCCGGAGGACGTGCGCCGGGCGCGGGACGGCGGCGTGGACGGCATCTACTGCTCCAACCACGGCGGCCGCCAGGCCAACGGCGGACTGCCCGCACTCGACGCCCTGCCCGGCGTGGTCGAGGCCGCCGACGGGCTGCCGGTCCTCTTCGACTCCGGGGTCCGTTCGGGCGCCGACGTTGTCAAGGCGCTCGCGCTGGGCGCGACGGCGGTGGGCGTCGGGCGGCCGTACGCGTACGGGCTGGCCGTCGGGGGTGAGGACGGCCTCGTGCACGTGCTGCGCTCGCTGCTCGCGGAGACCGATCTGACCATGGCGGTCGACGGCTACCCGACGCTCGCCGACCTCACCCCCGAGGCCCTCGTCAGGGTCGCGCGAGGCGTCTGACGGGCAGCGCGGCGAGCGCGGCCCGCGCCGCGTCCCAGCCGAACTCGCCCTCGGTCAGCCGTACGCCCATGCCGCGCAGCCGCCGCACGCTGTCCCCGTAGGCGGGGTGGCGGGCCAGCGCTCCGCTCACGCACGGCAGCGCGAGCACGGGGACGCCCGCGCCGTACGCCTCGCAGAGGGTGGCGACGGCGAGGGTGTCCCCGATGCCGGCCGCCCATTTGTTGATCGTGTTGAAGGTCGCGGGGGCGACGACCATCGCATCGGCGGGCGGGAAGGGGCGTGGGTCGGCCGGGGTGCGCCACGCCGAGCGCACCTCACGTCCGGTGCGGGCGACGGCGTCACCGATGTCGAAGAAGGCGCCCGCGCAGGCCGTGGGCGTCGCGATGACGCCGACCTCCCAGCCCTGCTGCTGTGCGGCGGCGATCAGTCCCCCGACGCCGTCGGCGGCCCCGGCCGCGCACACGACGACGTAGAGGAAGGGGGCGGCGGGGTCAGCCACGGGTCGACACCTCCGTCACGAGGGCGGCGAGCGCGGCGGCGGCGCGGTCCAGGCCGCGATGCGGCGTGACGGGCTCGTCGAGGTAGACGTCGCGGCGCAGCTCCAGCATCAGGGCGCTCACGCGGGGGTCGGCGCGGTAGTACCGCAGCGGGACGTAGACACCGGCGAACGGTGTGTCGCAGGCGCTCTCGCCGAGCGGGGCGAAGACCTCGCGGGCCAGGGCGGTCAGGGCGGCCGGTGTGTGGAAGCGGTCGGTGCCCAGGCAGACGGGCGGACGCGGTTCCGTGCCGTGCAGTTCGTAGGGCAGGGCGCGGCTCGGGTAGGAGTGGACGTCGACGATGACGGCGCGGCCGGTCGCGGCGAGCCGGTCCTCGACGGCGCGGGTCATGGCCGCGGCGTACGGGGTGAAGTACGCGTCGATGAGGGCGCGTTCGTCCGCGGGCGGTTCGGGGCGCAGGGGCTCGCGGTGCGTCGTGCGGGTGTAGACGGCGCCCATGCCGACGGCCCGCATCTCCTCGCGCTCGTCCGGGAACCGCTCGGGGTCGGTGACCAGACGCGAGCGCTCGTTGACGAACTGCCACGGGGCGACCGCCGCGGCGCCCGCGGCAGCGGCGGCGAGTTGTGCGGTGTGGGCGTCGGTGATGAGGTCCAACTCCCGCTCCAGCGCCGCGTCGTCGAGCAGCAGCCCA
>NZ_WWIA01000336.1 GCF_009870065.1 Streptomyces sp. SID5785
CGACCTCGTCGGAATCGGCATCGGCCCCTTCAACCTCTCCCTCGCGGCCCTCGCCCACCCCCTCACCGAACTCGACACCGCCTTCTACGAGCAGCGCACCGCCTTCCACTGGCACCCCGGCCTGCTCATCGACGGCGCCACCCTCCAAGTCCCCTTCCTGGCCGACCTGGTGACCCTCGCCGACCCCACCAGCCCCTGGTCGTTCCTCAACTACCTCAAGACCCGCGAGCGCCTCTTCCCCTTCTACTTCGCCGAGCGCTTCCACATCCAGCGCGCCGAGTACGACGCCTACTGCCGCTGGGTCAGCGAGAACCTCCCCGGCCTCCACTACGGTCACCAGGTCGACGCCGTCCGCTGGAACGCCGAACGGGCCCTGTTCGAGGTCGACCACACCCAGCTCGACGCCCACGGCGACGCCGAGGCGCTCGGCCGCACCTACACCCGCAACATCGCCCTCGGCATCGGCACCGCCCCCCACGTGCCCGGTCCCCTCAAGCCCCTCGCCGAGGCCCCGGCCGTGCCCGTACTGCACTCCGCCGACTACCTCACCCACCGCGAACGCCTCGTCGCCGCCGACCACGTCACCGTCATCGGCAGCGGACAGTCCGGCGCCGAGATCTTCCTCGACCTCCTGCGCCGCCGCCCCGCGGGCCGCGAGAAGATCCACTGGCTCGCCCGCACCCAGGCCTTCGCCCCCATGGAGTACAGCAAGCTCGGGCTCGAACACTTCACGCCCGACTACACCCGCTACTTCCACGCCCTGCCCGAACCCGTCCGCGACGGCCTCGTCCCCGCCCAGTGGCAGCTGCACAAGGGCATCGACGCCGACACCATCGCCGCCATCCACGAAGAGCTCTACCAGCGCACCCTGCACGGCGGCTGGCCCGACGTCACCCTCACCCCCGGCGTCGGCGTCCGCACCGCGGGACGCCTCGCCGACCAGCGCATCGAACTCCACCTCGAACACCGGGAACAGGGCGTCCGCACCCGCCTCACCACCGACGCCGTCGTCCTCGCCACCGGCTACAAGGAGCGCCCCCTCGGCCGCATCCTCTCCGGCCTCGAACCCCACATCCGCCGCGACGCCGCCGGCCGCCCCCGCATCGACGACCAGTTCCGCCTCGTCCTCGACGACACCGTCCAGGCCGCCGGCGGCCGCGTCTACGTCCAGAACGCCGAACGCCACACCCACGGCGTCGGCGCCCCCGACCTCGGCCTCGCCGCCTGGCGCAGCGCCACCATCCTCAACAGCCTCACCGGCAAGGAGCCCTACCCCCAGCCCCGCCGCACCGCCTTCACCACCTTCGGCCTCACCCCGAACGACGACCGCGCCCCCCACCCCCGGGACGGGAGCGAGGAGCGCGGCACCGCCCGGCACCTCGTCGAGCTGCAGGACGACATCGAGCGGTACTGACCGTCAGGGGAACACCGGCGTCCCGGCCCGCGTCAGCCGCCAGTCCACCGACGCGAAGTCCGCCGGGTCGAGGACGCCCTTCGCCGTCACCCACTCCGCGATCCGCGTCCGGATCTCCGTCGACTCCGACCACAGCTCCTGCGCCGTCGCCACCCCCGGGAAGGCGCCCCCGCCGTTCGCCCGGTAGTTGTTCACCGCGAACACGAACTGCGCCGTGTCGTCCAGCTCCTTGCCCTCGAACGTCAGGTTCCTGATCCGCGACCCGGCCGGCTGCGCGATGTCGATGTCGTACGCGACCCCCGACACGTAGTCGTAGTTGTAGTCCGGCCGGTCACCCGCGTTCGTCAGCTTGTCCACGTCCACCGGGGCGTCCGCCGCCGTCTGCACGAAGTACTCCGCCGAGTACTCCAGGTACGCCCGCACCTGCGCGCCCGTCAGCAACTTCGCGACCAGCGTGTTGTCGTACACGTACAGGCTCGACAGATCACGGATCGTCACGTCCCCGGCCGGGATCGTCGACGTGCGCGAGAACGGCGACGCCTGCGACAGCACCGGCAGCGACGCGTACTGCGTCGACTTCAGCGCCTCCGTCACCACGTCCGCCTGCACCTTGTTGATCAGGTCGATGATCGGGGCGTCCTTGTACCGGGCGTCCACCGTCGTCAGCTCGACCTTCGCCGAACCCACCACCTGGTTCACGTACTTCACGACCAGCGCGTGCTGCGCCGACAGCAGCTTCGTGATCTTCGGGTCGTCCGCCACCGCGTTCGAGTTCAGCAGCTTCGACGACACCGAGGCCACCGACCAGCGGCCCTTCTCCCACTCCAGCTCGAAGTCGAAGCGCGCGAGCCGCTCCGCGAAGCACAGCGGCTCCGCGAGCACCACGGTCCGGCCCGTCTCCTCGTTCTTCACCAGCTGCTGCTCGATCTCCACGTGCGCGTGCCCCACCAGGATCGCGTCGATCCCCGGCACCTTCGCGGCCACGCTCGCCGCCGCGTTCTCCACGTAGGGCAGCTGGTCACCCCACGACGACGTGCCCGACGCACCCGAGTGCGCCGACACGATCACCACGTCGGCGCCCATCGACCGCAGCTTCGGCACCCACTTCGCCGCCTGCTCCTCCAGCCCCGGGAACTTCAGCACACCCTGCACATAGGCCTTGTCCCAGATCGCGATGCCCGGGTTCGTCAGCCCCAGGACCGCCACCTTCACGTCCCGGCCGTGCGGCGTGCGCAGCCGCTTGATCACGTACGGCGCGAAGGCGGGACGCTCGGTCTTCGCGTCCACCGCGTTCGCCCCGAGCAGCGGGAAGTGGAGCTGCGACTCGAACGTGCGCAGCGTGTCGATCCCGTAGTTGAACTCGTGGTTGCCGAGCGCGGCCGCGTCGTAGCCGATCGCGTTCATGGCCTGCGCCATGGGGTGCACCGGGCCGTCCGCCGCCGTGATCGGGTCCACGCGCGCGAAGTAGTACGTCAGCGGCGTGCCCTGGATCGTGTCGCCCGCGTCGATCAGGAGCGTGTTGCCGCGCCCCATCTCCTCGCGGATCTGCCGCACCAGCGTCGAGATCCGGGACAGCCCCTGCGCGTTGCCGTCCGTGTCGGTGTACTCGGCGTCCTTGTAGTAGTCCCAGTTGAAGGCGTGACCGTGCAGGTCCGTCGTGCCCATCACCGTGAACGCGTACCGCTTCTTCGGCTTCCCGTGCCCCCGGCCGTGCCCCGGTGCGGCCTCGGCCGCCGGCGCGACGGCGGCCCCCGCCAGCGCCACTCCGGCACCGGTCGCGGCGGACGTGCCCAGGAAGGATCTGCGGTTCAACGACATGGAGGGGCTCCTGACTTACGGGACCAACAGAGGCGACGCGCGTAGATTCTGGCCCAGGAGCACCGGATCGCAACACCCCTCACACGTTTCCGTTCGATGACCGGACGGAAAAGAACCGCGCCGCCGCATCGCTCATCAGAGCAACCGCCCGCACATATTCAATACTTGTCAAGAGTGCTTCAGGTAAAGGTTGTTGAGACGTCACGTCCACCCCATTCTCTACCCGCCGGTAAGGCCTAGGCTCGAACCATGCGCCGAGCAAAGATCGTCTGCACCCTGGGACCCGCCACCGACTCGTACGAGCAGATCAAAGCACTCGTCGAAGCCGGAATGGACGTAGCCCGCTTCAACCTCAGCCACGGCACCTATGCCGAGCACGAGGAGCGCTACCGGCGTGTGCGCAAGGCCGCCGACGAGACCCGCCGCAGCGTCGGCGTCCTCGCCGACCTTCAAGGCCCGAAGATCCGACTCGGCCGCTTCCACGAAGGCCCCGTACTCCTTGAACGCGGCGACGAGTTCACCATCACCGTCGAAGAAGGCGCCCAGGGCGACCGCCAGAGCTGCGGCACCACCTACAGCGGCCTCGCCGCCGACGTCACCCCCGGCGAACGCATCCTCGTCGACGACGGCAAGGTCAGCCTCGAAGTCACCCGCGTCGACGGCCCCCGCGTCCACACCGAGGTCGTCGAAGGCGGCATGGTATCCGACCACAAGGGCCTCAACCTCCCCGGCGTCGCCGTCTCCGTCCCCGCCCTCAGCGAGAAGGACGAGGCCGACCTGCGCTGGGCACTGCGCACCGGCGCCGACGTCATCGCCCTCTCCTTCGTCCGCACCGGCCGCGACATCGAGGACGTCCACCGCATCATGGACGAGGAGGGCCGCCGCCTCCCCGTCATCGCCAAGGTCGAGAAGCCCCAGGCCGTCGAGCACATCGAGGACATCGTCGCCGCCTTCGACGGCATCATGGTCGCCCGCGGCGACCTCGGCGTCGAAATGCCGCTCGAGCAGGTCCCGATCGTCCAGAAGCGCGCCGTCAAACTCGCCAAGCGCAACGCCAAACCGGTCATCGTCGCCACCCAGATGCTCGACTCGATGATCGACAACTCCCGCCCCACCCGCGCCGAGGCCAGCGACGTCGCCAACGCCGTCATCGACGGCACCGACGCCGTGATGCTCTCCGGCGAGACCAGCGTCGGCAAGTACCCCGTCGAGACCGTCCGCACCATGAGCCGCATCGTCGAGGCCGCCGAGGAGGACATCCTCGCCAAGGGCCTGCCGCCCCTCACCGAGCGGAACAAGCCCCGCACCCAGGGCGGCGCCGTCGCCCGCGCCGCCGCCGAGATGGGCGACTTCCTCGGCGCCAAGTTCCTCGTCGCCTTCACCCAGTCCGGCGACACCGTCCGCCGCCTCTCCCGCTACCGCTCACCCATCCCGCTGCTCGCCTTCACCCCCGACCGCGCCACCCGCTCCCAGCTCAACCTCACCTGGGGCGTCGAGACCTTCCTCGGCCCGCACGTCGACTCCACCGACGCGATGGTCGCCCAGGTCGACGAGGAACTCCTGAAGATCGGCCGCTGCGCCAAGGGCGACGTCGTCGTCATCACAGCCGGCTCCCCGCCCGGCGTCTCGGGCTCCACGAACCTGGTCCGCGTCCACCACATCGGCGAGGACGACAGCCCGAAGTAGCCTGCGCGGGGTCGGTGCTCGAGGCCGGCGTGCGCGTCCGTACGCGCCACGTCGGCCGGTGGTCCTGCGCGTCTGCCGCGGGCAGCGAAAAAGCGGACGCTCGCCCGAAGGGGAGAATCCGCTTTCTTGGTCAACCTTCGAAACGAAGGAAAAGTGCCCCGAGTCGGATTCGAACCGACGCTGTCGGTGGTTTGAGCACCGTGTCTCTGCCGCTGGACTACCGGGGCTTCCTGTAAAACGAAGGTGGGCTGGTGCCCCACCGTGTGACCACCATATCGCAGCTAGGTAGGCTCTTGGCAGCAGTCCCCCGCCCTGCTCAACCAAGGAGCGCCCCCGTGACCGCCCCCGAGTCGCCCCAGCCTGTCGGCGCCGCCGACGACGACCAGTCGCACGTCCCGCCGCTGACGACCCGCGTCGTCATCGCCGAGGACGAGGCCCTGATCCGCCTCGACCTGAAAGAGATGCTCGAGGAAGAGGGCTACACCGTCGTGGGTGAGGCGGGCGACGGTGAGCAGGCCGTCGAGCTGGCCCGTGAGCACCGGCCCGACCTGGTGATCCTCGACGTGAAGATGCCGAAGCTCGACGGGATCAGCGCGGCGGAGAAGATCGCCGAGGAGTCGATCGCTCCGGTACTGATGCTGACGGCGTTCTCGCAGCGGGACCTCGTGGAGCGGGCCCGGGACGCGGGGGCCATGGCCTACCTGGTCAAGCCGTTCAGCAAGAGCGACGTGGTGCCGGCGATCGAGATGGCCGTGTCCCGCTTCACCGAGCTGAGGACGCTGGAGAAGGAGGTCGCGGACCTCACGCAGCGGCTGGAGACGCGGAAGCTGGTGGACCGGGCCAAGTCGGTGCTGCAGACGGAGTACGGGCTGACCGAGCCGGCGGCGTTCCGCTGGATCCAGAAGACGTCGATGGACCGTCGGCTGTCGATGCAGCAGGTCGCGGAGGCGGTCATCCAGGACGCCGAGGAGAAGAAGGCGGCCAAGGGCTGACCCGCGGAGCACCGGACGAAGGCCCGCACCCCGGGATGACGGGGGTGCGGGCCTTCGCCGTGTGCGGGGTCGTGCGGGTCAGTCCTCGCCGAGGTAGGCCTTGCGGACGGACTCGTCGGTCAGCAGGTCCTGGCCGGTGCCGGACAGGACGATCGACCCGACCTCCATGACATGCCCCTGGTCGGCGAGCGAGAGGGCGGCCTGGGCGTTCTGCTCGACCAGCAGAATGGTCGTGCCCTGGGCCTTGAGCTCGGAGATGGTCGACATGATCTTCTGCATCATGATCGGGGAGAGGCCCATGGAGGGCTCGTCGAGCATGAGCAGTTTGGGCTGGGACATGAGGGCGCGGCCCATGGCGAGCATCTGCTGTTCGCCGCCGGAGAGGGTGCCCGCGGCCTGCTTGCGGCGTTCACCGAGGATCGGGAAGAGGTCGTAGGCGCGCTGCATGTCCTTCTCGATGCCCGCCGTGTCCTTCCGGAGGAAGGCGCCGAGCTGGAGGTTCTCGGCGATGCTGAGGCGGGGGAAGATGCGCCGGCCCTCGGGGGAGTGGGCGAGGCCCATGGCGACGATCTTGTGCGCGGGCACGGTGTCGAGGGGCTGACCGGCGAAGGTGATCTTGCCGCTGAGCGGCTTGAGCAGGCCGGACAGGGTGCGCAGGGTCGTGGTCTTGCCGGCGCCGTTGGTGCCGATGAGGGTGACGACCTGGCCTTCCTCGACGCTGAAGGAGATGCCCTTGACGGCCTCGATCTTGCCGTAGGCGACTTTGAGGTCCTCGACCTCGAGGAGTGCGGTCACTGGTCGTCTCCTTCGGCGGCGGCCTGTGCTTCGGCGGCCTGGACTTCTTCGAGCGCGGTGTCTTCGGGGGCGCCTTCGAAGGGGGTGCCGAGGTAGGCGGCGATGACGCGCTCGTCGCCCTGGACGACGTCGCTGGTGCCTTCGACCAGTTTCTCGCCCTGGACGAGGACGGCGACGCGGTCGCAGAGGTTGAAGATGAAGCGCATGTCGTGCTCGATGACGAGGACGGCGATGCCCTTGTCGCGGATGGCGAAGACGAGTTCCTCGGTGGCGCGGGTCTCCTGCGGGTTCATGCCGGCGGTGGGCTCGTCGAGGAGGAGGAGTCCGGGGTCGCTGGCGAGCGCGCGGGCGATCTCGAGCTTGCGCTGCTCTCCGTAGGGGAGGTTGCGGGCGAGGTGGTCGCGCTTCTTGGCGAGGCCGGTGAACTCGAGGAGTTCCATGGCGCGTTCCTCGGAGGCGTGTTCGGCCTTCTTGAAGCCGGGGCCGCGCAGGAGGGCGGACCAGAGGCCTTCCTTGGTGCGGGTGTGGCGGCCGACGAGCACGTTCTCGAGGACGGTCATGTTGGCGAAGAGCCGGATGTTCTGGAAGGTGCGGGCGATGCCGGCCTGGGTGACCAGGTGGGGGCGGGGCGGCAGGACTGTGCCCTTGTAGGTGACCTTGCCCTCGGTGGGGACGTAGAGGCCGGTGAGGCAGTTGAAGAAGGTGGTCTTGCCCGCGCCGTTGGGGCCGATGAGGCCGACGATCTCGCCCTCGCCGACGGTGAGGTTGACGTCGTGGACGGCGGTGAGTCCGCCGAAGCGCATGGTGACGCCGCTGGCTTCGAGGACGGTCCGGGTCGTCGTGGTGGTGGTCATGGTGGTCACGCCCCCGCCTTGGTGACGGCCGGTTCGGTCGGGGTCCGTTGTTCTGGCACGTCGAGTTGGTCGTTCTCGTGGAATTCGAGCTGCTTGCGGCGGTCGGCGATGAGTCCTTCGGGGCGGAAGCGCATGAGAAGGACGAGTGCGACGCCGAAGAGCAGGAGCTGGTACTCGCCGATGAACTGGAGCTTGGCGGGGATCAGGTAGAGCAGTGCGGCACCGACGAGGGGGCCGCTGACCGTGCCCATGCCGCCGAGGATGACGGCGGCGAGGAGGAACGCGGAGTTGGGCGGGGCGTTTTCCACGAACTTGTACTGGTCGGGTGTGACGGAGTACTGGACGTGGGCCTGGACGGTACCGGCCATGCCGGCGAGCGAGGCGCCGAGGGCGAAGGCCAGGAGCTTGAGCCGGAAGGTGTTGATGCCCATGGCCTGGGCGGCGGTCTCGTCCTCGCGGATGGCGACCCAGGCGCGGCCGATGCGGGAGGTGCCGGCGCGGCGGAAGACGGTGACCACGATGATCGTGAAGACGAGCATCAGGAGGTAGTAGTTGGCGAAGCGGCCGAGGTCGACGCCGAGGACGGTGTGGGTCTCGCCGAGGTCGAACCCGAAGATCTTGAGGTCCGGGATGTTCGGGATGCCGTTGGGTCCGTTGGTGACGTCGGGGCCGGAGTCGCCGTCCAGGTTGTTCATGGTGATGCGGAAGATCTCACCGAAGCCGAGGGTGACGATGGCGAGGTAGTCGCCGCGCAGTCGCAGGGTCGGGGCGCCGATGACGATGCCGAAGACGAGCGAGGCGGCGGCGCCGGTGAGGACGGCGGCCCAGAAGGGGAAGTGGACGCCGATGGTGGAGTCCGGGGAGCCGGAGACGAGGGCCGCGGCGTAGGCGCCGACGCCGAGGAAGGCGACGTAGCCGAGGTCGAGGAGTCCGGCGAGGCCGACGACGACGTTGAGACCGAGGGCGACGGTCGCGAAGACGAGGATGTTCGCGGCGACGTTGGTGTACGTGTCGTTGGTCTGGGTGAAGGGGAACGCGGCGGCGGCGACGAAGGCCGCGGTCAGCGCGATGGTGCGGTGCTTGGCGGTGAGCGCGGTGAGCCGGGAGGGCAGTCCGGTCTTGGTCAGGGCGATGCCGCCGAGGACGACCAGGATCAGGTAGCCGGTGAAGAGTTCGACGTATTCGGTGTCGATGCCGTACGTGAAGACGTACAGGGCGAGGCCGAAGGCGACGGCGATCAGGAGGATCTCGGCCCAGGAGGGCAGGCTGATCGTGGCGGGGCGGGCGGCGGGTGCGCGCAGGGAGCTGCGCAGCCGGGCCCAGGCGCCGGTGGCGGTGGTCTCGTCGTCCTGGTCGGCGGGGATGCCGAGGGCGCACAGGACGGTGAGCAGCGAGGCGATGCCGGCGACCCAGGCTCCGGGTTCGAGGTTGACGACGCCGCCGAGCCGGTAGCTGATGGCGCCGAGGGTGTAGCCGGTCGTGCCGAAGGTGCCGAGCGCGAGGAGCAGGACCGGGGCGGTGGTGCCGCCGGGCGTGAGCCAGCGCAGTCCGCGGATGCCGAGGGCGGACAGGGCGAGGAGCAGGGTGAGCAGGGCGCCGGTGAGCGTGAGGACCTGGAGGCCGCCGGGGTAGCCGGTGACGGTGAGGTCGCCGGGGAACTCGGCGGTCCAGGTCCAGGCCAGGAAGGTGCTGGCCAGGGTGGCGACGGCGCCGACGGCGGTGCCGTAGCGGGCCGCCGCTGCGGGCAGCGGGAGGACGGCGCGGGGCGGGGCGGTGGTCGTGGTGTCGGTCATGGTGATCACGCCCTGTCCGCGACGCGCTCGCCGAGCAGGCCCTGGGGGCGCAGCAGGAGCACGAGGATGAGGAGTGCGAAGGCCCAGACGTCCTTCCAGGCTCCGCCGCCGAGGAGTTCCATGCCGGGGATGTCCTGGATGTAGGCGGTGGCGAGGGCTTCGGCGAGGCCGAGGGCGAGGCCGCCGATCATGGCGCCGTAGATGTTGCCGATGCCGCCGAGGACGGCCGCGGTGAAGGCCTTGAGGCCGGCGATGAAGCCCATCTTGAAGCCGACCTGGCCGTACTTGAGGCCGTAGGCCATGGCGGCGACGGCGGCGAAGGCGCCGCCGATGGCGAAGGCGGTGACGACGATCCGGTCGGTGTTGATGCCCATGAGCTGGGCGGTGTCCGGGTCCTGGGAGGTGGCCTGCATGGCGCGTCCGGTGCGGGTCTTCGCGACGAAGTAGGCGAGGAACGCCATGCACACGGGGGCGGCGATGATGAGGAAGAGGTCGCCGCGCTGGAGGGTGAAGGCCCCGAGGTCGATGGGTCCGCCGGAGAACTGCGGGAAGGTGCGGTCCGCCTTGGCGTCGGGGTAGAAGGCCCAGACGGCCTGCTGGAGCGCGATGGACAGGCCGATCGCGGTGATGAGCGGGGCCAGTCGTGGGGCGCTTCTGAGGGGGCGGTAGGCGAACCGTTCGGCGCCGACGGCGACGAGGACGGAGCAGGCGATGCCCATGAGGAGCATGAGGGGCAGCGCGAGCGCGAGGGACGTGCCGCCGGGGAGCCAGAGCCACATGGTGAGGGCGCCGAAGCCGCCGATCATGTAGATCTCGCCGTGGGCGAAGTTGATGAGCTGGATGATGCCGTAGACCATGGTGTAGCCGACGGCTATGAGGCCGTACAGAGCTCCGAGTATCAGGCCGTTGACCAGCTGCTGCGGCAGATCGTGCACCGCTGGGCCTCCGAGGTTGTCGTCAAGTGCGAGGGCGCGGGGGGCTGTTGGCCCCCCGGCGCCGTGGGCTGGTGCGGTGGGGCCCCGCGGAGGGTGTCCGCGGGGTTCCCCGGGGGTCAGTCCTCCAGCTCGCCGGTCTTGACCGGGACGTGCTTGCCGTCCTTGACCTGGTAGACGGTGAGGGTGCGGTTGGTGGTGTCGCCGAACTCGTCGAACGAGACCTGGCCGGTGACGCCGTTGAAGGAA
>NZ_WWIA01000337.1 GCF_009870065.1 Streptomyces sp. SID5785
TCGCACCGCCGCCCGGCCGCCGCACCGCACCCCACGACCAGGACTGGATCAACCGCGGCGCCCTCGCCTTCCTCGCCGAGGCCTCCGACCTCCTCGCGGGACAGCTCGACGAGGACATGGTCGCCGCGATCGTCGGCCAGCTCCTCGTCCCGCGGCTCGCCGACTGGTGCGCCGTCTGGCTCCACGACGAGGAGGGGCGCGGGCTGCCCGCGGGCGACCCGCTGACCGGCGCCGGGGACGGCCCGGGCCGCGGCACCGACCCGCACCCCGCGCCGCGGCTGGCCCGCGTCTGGCACACCCACGAGAGCCGCATCGAGGAGCTCACCCGGATCCTCGCGAAGGAGCCGCCGCGGCTCCCGGACGCCGCCCGCTCGGCGGCCGTGCCCGTGCCGTGGCCCGGAGCGGCCGGCGGCAGCGGCTCCGCGCTCGCCTACCGGCTCACCGCGGGCGGCCGCACCCTCGGCATCCTGCTCATCGGGCGCGCGGGCCTCGACTGCTTCCCCGACGAGGTGACCGGCCTCGTCGAGGACTTCAGCCGCCGCGTCGCGCTCGCCGTCAGCGCGGCCCGCCGCTTCACCCGGCAGGCCACCATCAGCCGCATCCTCCAGCGCGGCCTGCTGCCGAGCATCGTCGCCGACATCCCCGGCATGGAGCACTCGATCGTCTACGAGCCGAAGGAGGCGGGCGGCCCCGGCGGCGACTTCTACGACGTGTTCCCGGCGGGCGACGGCCGCTGGTGCTTCGCCCTCGGCGACGTCCAGGGCAAGGGCCCCGAGGCGGCCGTCGTCATCGGCCTGGCCCGCCCCTGGCTGCGCCTGCTGGCCCGCGAGGGCTACCCCGTCGACAAGGTCCTCGACCGGCTCAACCGGCTGCTCCTCGACGACGCCACCGAGGCCGCCGACGCCGCCGCCCGCGCACTCGCCGCCGCCGGCGGCCAGGGCGTCCCGCCCGAGGGCACCAGCTCCCGCTTCCTGTCGCTCCTGTACGGGGAACTGACCCCGGGCGACGACGGCACCGTCCACTGCACGCTGGCCTCGGCCGGGCATCCGCTGCCGCTGCTGATGCGGCCCGGCGGCGACGTCGTCACGGTCGCCACCCCGCAGGTGCTGCTCGGCGTCGTCGACGACCCCGACTACACCAGCGAGTCGTTCGACATGCGGTCCGGCGACACCCTCCTGTGCGTCACCGACGGCGTCACCGAGCGGCGCAACGGGGCCCGCCAGTTCGACGACGGCGAAGGCCTCGCCCAGGCCCTCACCGGCTGCGCCGGCCTCACCGCCCCGCTCCTCGCCGAACGGATCCGCCGCCTCGTCCACGCCTTCGCGGACAGCCCGCCCGACGACGACCTGGCGCTGCTCGTGCTCCAGGCGCAGTGACCCGCACGGGACCGGGCGCGGGGAGCACCGCGCCGGAGGCGGGACAATGGGTGCATGCCTTCCGCACTTCCCGACGGTGAGCCCGTGCCCGACGACGGGGCGCTGCCCGCCTCCGCCCTGGCCGACGCCGCGTCGCGGCCCCTCGGGTTCTATCTGCACGTCCCGTACTGCGCCACGCGCTGCGGCTACTGCGACTTCAACACGTACACGGCGACCGAGCTGCGCGGCAGCGGCGGCGTCCTCGCCTCGCGGGACAACTACGCGGACACCCTGATCGACGAGGTCCGGCTCGCCCGCAAGGTCCTCGGGGACGATCCGCGGCCGGTGCGGACCGTGTTCGTGGGCGGCGGGACGCCGACCCTGCTGGCCGCCGGTGACCTCGTCCGGATGCTGGCCGCGGTCCGCGACGAGTTCGGGCTCGCCGACGACGCCGAGGTGACCACGGAGGCCAACCCCGAGTCCGTCGACCCGGACTACCTGGCCGAGCTGCGGGCCGGGGGCTTCAACCGGATCTCGTTCGGGATGCAGAGCGCCCGGCAGCACGTCCTGAAGGTCCTCGACCGCACGCACACGCCCGGGCGCCCCGAGGCGTGCGTCGCCGAGGCGCGGGCCGCCGGGTTCGAGCACGTCAACCTGGACCTGATCTACGGGACGCCCGGGGAGAGCGACGACGACTGGCGGGCCTCCCTGGACGCCGCGATCGGGGCCGGCCCCGACCACGTGTCGGCGTACGCGCTGATCGTCGAGGAGGGCACCCAGCTCGCGCGGCGCATCCGGCGCGGGGAGGTCCCCATGACCGACGACGACGAGCACGCCGACCGGTACCTGATCGCCGACGAGAAGCTCGCCGCGGCCGGGTTCGCGTGGTACGAGGTGTCGAACTGGGCGACCACGGACGCCGGGCGCTGCCTGCACAACGAGCTGTACTGGCGCGGGGCCGACTGGTGGGGCGCCGGACCCGGGGCGCACTCGCACGTCGGCGGTGTGCGGTGGTGGAACGTGAAGCACCCCGGGGCGTACGCGGCCGCGCTGGTCGGCGGGGGATCGCCCGGCGCCGGCCGGGAGCTGCTCGCGGACGAGGACCGGCGCGTCGAGCGGATCCTGCTGGAGCTGCGCCTCAGGGACGGGTGCCCCGTGGACCTGCTGCACGAGGCCGGGGCGCGGGCCGCGCGCCGGCACGTCGCCGACGGGCTGCTCGACGCGGAGGCGTTCGGGGCGGGGCGGGCCGTGCTGACCCTGCGGGGGCGGCTGCTGGCCGACGCGGTGGTCCGCGACCTGGTCGACTAGACGGACCCGGCCGTCGGACCCGGCCCGTCGGACCCCGCCCCGGTCCTCAGAGCTGGCCCTGGTCCTGGTCCTCAGGGGCCGTGACGAAGTCGATCAGTTCCTCGACCCGGCCGAGCAGCTCCGGCTCCAGGTCCCTGTACGTGTGGACCCGGGACAGGATGTGCTGCCAGGCCTCCCCGGTGTGGGACACCCGCCACCCGAGCGCCCGGCACACGCCCGTCTTCCAGTCCTGCCCCCGCGGCACCCGCGGCCACGCCTCGATGCCCACCGAGGACGGCTTCACGGCCTCCCAGATGTCGATGTACGGGTGGCCGACGACCAGCGCGTGCTCCGTCGTGACGGACCGGGCGATGCGCCATTCCTTGCTGCCGGGCACGAGATGGTCGACCAGGACGCCGAGCCGCGCGTCCGGCCCCGGCGCGAACTCCGCCACGATCGCGGGCAGGTCGTCGACGCCCTCGAGGAACTCGACCGCGACGCCCTCGACGCGCAGGTCGTCGCCCCAGACCCGCTCGATGAGCTCGGCGTCGTGCTTGCCCTCGACGTAGATGCGCCCCGCGCGGGCGACGCGGGCGCGGGCGCCCGGGACCGCGACGGAGCCCGAGGCGGTCCGGGTGGGCCGCGCGGGTCCGCCCGCGCTCGGCCGCACCAGCGTCACGGGCTTCCCCTCGAGCAGGAAACCGCGCGGCTCCATCGGGAACACCCGGTGCTTGCCGAACCGGTCCTCCAGCGTCACGGTCGGCCCCTGCGCCGTCTTCTCGACACGGACCACGGCCCCGCAGAAGCCGGTCGTGACCTCCTCGACGACGAGGTCGGGCTCGGCCGGAACCTCGGTGGCCGGCCGGTTCCGCTTCCACGGAGGGGTGAGGTCGGGACTGTACTGGCGCATTGAGCAGACGATAAGAGAAGTGCCCGTGGTCCTCCTACGACACGCCGAAACGTGCGGCCAGCTCCGCCCGCTGCGCCCGGAGGAACCCGGCATTCACCACAGAACCGTGCCCCGGCACGTACGCCGCGTCCGGTCCGCCGAGCGCGAGCAGCCGGTCCAGCGCGGCGGGCCAGTGCCGGGGCGCCGCGTCCGGCCCGGCCTGCGGCTCGCCCGACTCCTCGACGAGGTCCCCGCAGAAGACGGTCTCGCGGGTGCCGGGCACGCACACGACGAGGTCGTGGCCGCTGTGCGCGGGGCCGATGTTCGCGAGGAGCACCTGGACGCCGCCGCCCAGGTCGAGGGTCCACTCGCCGCACACCCGGTGGTGCGGGGTGACGAGGAGTTCGGCCGCCTCGGCCGCCGCCGCGGGGTCGACGCCCTGCCGCACGGCGTCGGCGCACAGCTCGTCCCGGGCGCCCGGGTGCGCGAACAGCGCGTCCATGCCCACGGCCCCGTACACCTCGGCGCCCGAGAAGACGGCCGTGCCGAGCACGTGGTCGAAATGGGGGTGAGTGAGCGCGATGTGCGTCACGCGCGCGTCGCCGCCGAGCAGCCGCCGTACGTCGGCCCGCAGCCGGGCGCCCTCGCGGAGTGAGGATCCTGTGTCGATCAGCAGCGCGGCGCCGTCACCGACGACGAGTCCCGTGGTGCAGTCCCAGCCCGGGAGCCGGACCCGGCCCACGCGCGCGGCCAGTTCCTCCCAACCCGTCCCCGCCCAGTCGATACGTTCCATGACCTCGACGCTAGCGCTCTTGCTCGGGGCGTACCCACCGGCCGTACACTGACCCGGGGACGATTGGCACTCGCGCGCAGTGAGTGCCAAAAGTGCCGCAGGGACCAGAGAACAGAGTGCGAAGCGGATCGTCACTGGAGGTGTGCGCCGATGCTCAGTGAACGCAGGCTCGAGGTGCTGCGCGCCATCGTCCAGGACTACGTCGGCACCGAGGAGCCGGTCGGCTCCAAGGCGCTCACCGAGCGGCACCGGCTGGGCGTCTCCCCGGCCACGGTGCGCAACGACATGGCGGCGCTGGAGGACGAGGGATACATCGCGCAGCCGCACACCAGCGCGGGGCGCATCCCGACCGACAAGGGCTACCGCCTGTTCGTCGACAAGCTCGCCGGAGTCAAGCCGATGGCCGCGCCCGAGCGGCGCGCGATCCAGAACTTCCTGGACGGCGCCGTCGACCTCGACGACGTCGTGGGGCGCACGGTGCGGCTGCTCGCGCAGCTGACCCGGCAGGTCGCGATCGTCCAGTACCCGTCCCTGACCCGGTCCACCGTGCGCCACGTCGAGCTGCTGTCGCTCGCGCCCGCCCGTCTGATGCTCGTCCTGATCACGGACACCGGGCGGGTCGAGCAGCGGATGATCGACTGCCCGGCGCCGTTCGGCGAGACGTCGCTGGCGGATCTGCGGGCCCGGCTCAACAGCCGGGTGGCGGGCCGCCGGTTCGCGGACGTGCCGCAGCTGGTGCAGGACCTGCCCGAGGCCTTCGAGACGGAGGACCGCGGCACGGTCTCGACGGTGCTCTCCACGCTGCTGGAGACGCTCGTCGAGGAGACCGAGGAGCGGCTGATGATCGGCGGAACCGCCAATCTCACCCGCTTCGGACATGACTTTCCCCTCACCATCAGGCCGGTCCTCGAGGCGCTCGAGGAGCAGGTCGTGCTCCTCAAGTTGCTGGGAGAGGTGGGGGATTCGGGCATGGCCGTACGGATCGGTCATGAGAACGCACACGAGGGACTCAACTCCACGTCCGTCGTGTCGGTCGGTTACGGTTCGGGCGGCGAAGCAGTCGCCAAGCTCGGTGTCGTCGGACCGACACGCATGGATTACCCGGGAACGATGGGAGCAGTACGCGCAGTGGCACGTTACGTCGGACAGATCCTGGCGGAGTCGTAAGTGGCCACGGACTACTACGCCGTACTCGGCGTGCGCCGCGACGCCTCCCAGGACGAGATCAAGAAGGCCTTCCGGAGGCTGGCCCGCGAACTTCACCCGGACGTGAATCCGGATCCGAAGACGCAGGAGCGCTTCAAGGAGATCAACGCCGCCTACGAGGTCCTCTCGGACCCGCAGAAGAAGCAGGTCTACGACCTCGGGGGCGACCCCCTGTCGCAGGCCGGCGGCGGCGCGGGCGGGTTCGGGGCCGGTGGCTTCGGGAACTTCTCGGACATCATGGACGCGTTCTTCGGGACGGCGTCGCAGCGTGGCCCGCGGTCCCGGACGCGGCGCGGCCAGGACGCCATGATCCGGCTCGAGGTCGAGCTGGACGAGGCCGCCTTCGGCACCACGAAGGACATCCAGGTCGACACCGCGGTCGTCTGCACGACGTGCAGCGGCGAGGGCGCGGCCCCCGGCACGTCCGCGCAGACCTGCGACATGTGCCGCGGCCGCGGCGAGGTCTCGCAGGTCACGCGGTCCTTCCTGGGCCAGGTCATGACCTCGCGGCCGTGCCCGCAGTGCCAGGGCTTCGGCACCGTGGTGCCGACCCCGTGCCCCGAGTGCGCGGGCGACGGCCGCATCCGCTCCCGGCGGACGCTCACGGTGAAGATCCCGGCCGGTGTGGACAACGGGACGCGGATCCAGCTCGCGGGCGAGGGCGAGGTCGGCCCCGGCGGCGGCCCCGCCGGTGACCTGTACGTGGAGATCCACGAACTGCCGCACCCGACCTTCCAGCGGCGCGGGGACGACCTGCACTGCACGGTCACGATCCCGATGACGGCGGCGGCCCTCGGCACGAAGGTGCCGCTGGAGACGCTCGACGGCATGGAGGAGATCGACATCCGGCCCGGGACCCAGTCCGGCCAGTCGATCCCGCTGCACGGACGCGGCGTCACGCACCTGCGCGGCGGCGGCCGGGGCGACCTGGTCGTGCACGTCGAGGTGATGACCCCGCAGAAGCTCGACCCCGAGCAGGAACGCCTGCTGCGCGAGCTGGCTCAGCTCCGCGGCGAGGAACGCCCCACGGGCCAGTTCCAGCCCGGCCAGCAGGGGCTGTTCTCGCGGCTGAAGGACGCCTTCAACGGTCGCTGACGGTCGAGGCCGACGGCTGTGTGTCGCCCCGCGCGGGAGGGTTCCGCGCGGGGCGATGTGCGTGGGTCGCGCAGCGGCCGGCGGGGGCCGGCAAGGTGCGGGACGGGGTGGCACATGCCAGGCGGAAGGGCCGATTCGGCCGTCCGGCGCCACCGTGGCACCATGCGCTCATGTCCTCCGCGCTGAACGATCTCTGCCCCCATCCGATCGTGCAGGCCCCCATGGCGGGCGGCGCCTCCTGCCCCGCGCTGACCGCTGCCGTGTCCGAGGCGGGCGGCCTGGGCTTCCTCGCGGCCGGGTACAAGACGGCCGACGGCATGTACCAGGAGATCAAGCAGGTCAGGGGGCTCACCTCGGGCCCTTTCGGCGTCAATCTCTTCATGCCGCAGCCCGAGATCGCGGACCGCGCCGCCATCGAGGTCTACCGGCACCAGCTCGCCGGTGAGGCCACCTGGTACCAGGCCGCGCTGGGGGACACCGACCGCGGCCTCGACGACGGCTACGACGCCAAGCTCGCCATCCTTCTCGACGACCCGGTCCCCGTCGTCGGCTTCACCTTCGGCTGCCCCACCCGCGAGGTCGTGCACGCCCTCCAGCGCGTCGGCACCCGTACCGTCGTCACCGTCACCACGGTCGAGGAGGCGCAGGCCGCGCAGGCCGCCGCCGCGGACGCCGTGTGCGTCCAGGGCGTCGAGGCCGGCGGCCACCAGGGCACCCACCGCGACAACCCCGAGACGGACGCGGCCGGTCTCGGTCTGCTGACCCTCGTCACCCAGGTCCGGGAGGCCGTGGGGCTGCCGATCGTCGCGACCGGCGGCATCATGCGGGGCGCCCAGATCGCCGCCGTCCTGACCGCCGGCGCCGATCTGGCGCAGCTCGGCACCGCGTTCCTGGTCACCCCCGAGTCGGGGGCGCCCACCCTGCACAAGGAAGCCATGACCGATCCGCTGTTCACCCGTACCGAACTCACCCGCGCCTTCTCGGGCCGGCCCGCGCGCGGGCTCGTCAACCGGTTCCTGCGCGAGCACGGACCGTACGCGCCCGCCGCGTACCCGCAGATCCACCACATGACGTCGCCGCTGCGCAAGGCCGCCGCGAAGGCCGGGGACCCGCAGGGCATGGCGCTCTGGGCGGGCCAGGGCCACCGGCTGTCGCGCGCCCTGCCCGCCGGGCAGCTCGTGGAGGTCCTCGCGGCCGAACTCGACGCCGCGCGCGCCGCGTCGGAGCGGGGTGCGGCATGACGGCGCCGGTGTTCGTGGTCGACGGGGCGGTCCCCGGCGACCGTCCGTACGTGCTGGACGGGGCCGAGGGCCGGCACGCGGTCTCCGTGAAGCGGCTCCGGGCCGGTGAGGACGTGGTGCTCACGGACGGGCTCGGGTGCTGGACCGAGGCCGTGGTCGTCGCGAGCGAGGGCAAGGACCGGCTGGTCGTCGAGGCCGGGCCGGTGCGCACCGAGGAGGAGCAGCGGCCCAGGATCACGGTCGTGCAGGCGCTGCCCAAGGGGGACCGCGGGGAGCTCGCCGTCGAGACGATGACGGAGACGGGCGTCGACGCGATCGTGCCGTGGGCGGCGTCGCGGTGCATCACGCAGTGGCGCGGGGAGCGGGGCGTGAAGGCGCTCGGCAAGTGGCGGGCCACCGCGCGGGAGGCCGGGAAGCAGTCGCGCAGGGTGCGGTTCCCGCAGGTTGCGGAGGCCGCCTCGACGAAGGAGGTCGCGCGGCTGCTCGGCGCCGCGGACCTGGCGGTCGTGCTGCACGAGGACCGGGACTGCGCGAGCGCCGCGCTGGCCTCCGCGGAGCTGCCCGCGACGGGGGAGATCGTGCTCGTCGTCGGCCCCGAGGGCGGGGTGTCGCCGGAGGAGCTGGCGGTCTTCGGCGAGGCCGGGGCCGGGACGTACCGGCTGGGCCGCAGCGTGCTGCGGACGTCGACGGTGGGG